>JBJOPC010000334.1:0-4534 GCA_046050965.1 Verrucomicrobiota bacterium
ACTAAACCAGCTATAGCTGGTATTTATTCCTTGCCTCTTTTGACTGATTAACGGATGGTATCCAGCAAATGAATATGGAACTGACTTTCACCAAACGCCTCGGCCTCGACCCTCACGCCAATGGAGCCAAATCTGCCGCCTGCCACGGCTGCCCGGATATCCAAGAGATAGAAATGCCGGAAGCTGGCCGTAACAGTATGTTCAGATGGCCGCGTGAGGCATTTGAGAACAGTTATACGAACCAGATTGAGTTCGAGTATAATCATGTTGCCAATGACGGCTGGCCAATGACGCCTAAACGACCCAAAGAATCTCAACTGTTCTTCTACCGGGTGCGCACGGTGGCGGAGAATGGGAAAATTGTCCGCGCACATTACGGAAAAATCAAAGGAGGGCTTCAACTTGCACCGTCCAGTTCTAAAACCTGCAAAGTAAAACTTACCTATTACCTGAACCCAACTTCGCTAGACCGGAATATGGAGTTTGACCCGAAGCAAAACTTGTTTACCAACCTATCCGCCGACGAAGAAGTCCGCGACCCGTAATCGCAGTTTTTAACACTTCTAGCTAATTTAATTAACGTCTAGTCTAGAATCATTATTAGAATTTTACACGCTCACCGCGCCTAGGTTTCTAATGAATTTCGAGCGCTGATTCGCCGTCTTGGCTGCGAACGAAATCAAAGCTCGCTTACACCCCAACACCTTGCCCGCCTCGCAGCACTGTCCCGGCCAACCAAAGATGTCTGAGTAACTTTTCCGAATCTCAAATGAGCCACATCCAAGTTCAAAGCAGCGTAAGCGTCACGCGGAGCACCTTCTTGACAGGGCAATAGCACCGACTTCGTAAGTGTCGTATTCATCGTAGCACCTATCCTACGACCTTTATGACCTCAATGAATAGTGGTGCTTGGTGTGACGCTTACAAAGCAGCGACCAGCTTTTGCCATTCAGCTTCAGTCGGCATCTTTAGGTCAGATTCCCATTCTCGGATTAACTTTTTCGGAACGCCAAGCATCGCCGCCAACGCCTTCTTGCTCAACCCAGCTTCAAACCGCTTGGCATAGATCGAATTCCCGACCGTCTTTATATTTGCCGGAAACCCCTTCCGTGGCCTACGATTCGTCGAAATGTGCCCTCTATATGCATGAATCATGCGTTGACCAATTCCCAACAGTTGTATCCCGCTGGGAGAGGGAGTCACCCACGCCGCTGCTCGAATGTTCGGACAACGGAGTTCGCACTCCGCACTTACGAAAAACTGAAACGCGGCGAAGCTATTTCCCTCTCCCAACGGGAGAGGGATCAAGGGTGAGGGAGAGCGTGTGTTTCTTTCAAACACAGCTTCAGTTGCTCAACCACTGCCGAACTGCACCCGGTTCGGTTACTTCAACTTGGCGACCACCATCAGAATCAGCAGCAGCGGCAGGTAGATGATGGAGCAGTAGAAAAGTTTTTTCGCGCTCGGCACGTCAAGCTTCCGCGAGAACCGCACGGCGCACAGCAGAAACCACGCGCCCAAGATAATTGCGCCGACGAAATAGATTTTCCCCGCCATCAGAAACCGAAACGGCGCGAGGCTGAACGCCAGCAACGCGAGGGTATTGCTCACGGCTTGGCTCGCGGTGCGCGCGCCGTCGGGGTCAATCACCGGCAGCATTACGAAACCGCCCTTCGCATATTCCTCTTTGTAAATCCACGCGATGGCGAAGAAGTGCGGCAGTTGCCAGAAAAATAAAATGGCGAACAACGCCCAGCCTTCGACCGACACGGCGTCGCGCGCGGCGGTCCAACCCATGAGCGGCGGCAGTGCGCCGGGAATCGCGCCGATGGCGGTGTTCAGCCACGTCATGCGTTTGAGCGGCGTGTAGATGAAAAGATATGAGACCAGCGTGGCCGCACCGAGTAGCGCCGTAAGCAAATTCACCGCGAGCGCGAGCCAGATCATGCCGATGGCGGAGCAAACCGCGCCGTAAATTAAAACTGCCGGTGGCTGCAAACGTCCCGACGGCAACGGCCGCGTGGCGGTGCGGCGCATCTTGGCGTCGTGCTCGCGTTCGAGCAATTGGTTGAGTGCCGCCGCGCCGCCCGCGAGCAGCGCGGTGGCGAGGATGGTGTGCGTCATCAGTGCGCGGTTCATTGCGCCGCGACTGCCCATGTAAAAACCGACGAGCGTGGTGAGCAGCACGAGCAACGAGAGGCGCGGCTTGAGCAGTTCCACGAAGGCGCGCGCGCCGGCTTTCGGCGCGGCGGCAGGAGAATTGGTGGCGGTCGGTTCCATTAATTTTTTCCAGCCGGAGCCGAAAAACGGAACGCGATTATAGTCAGCAACACGCCCGTGACCAGCGAAAGCGCGCCCACCACGACGTGTAGCGTGGCGATGTCCGCTGCTTTATTCTTCCAAATGGTGAACGCGCCGAGCGTGGCCTGCACAAGGATGAGCGCGAGCCAAAGCAACGTGGGTCGGCGCAAAATTCCGCGCGCCCGCCACGCACAAACACTGACCGCGCACAAAATCAAAACCGCGCCGCCGCGATGCGCCAGCTGCAAACCAATCTGCGTCGACGTGATGGGATTTTCGCCGCCGATTTCCATGCGCTGCGCATTGTAACTGGCGACGGCACTTGCGCTCATGTCCGGCCAGAGCTTGCCGTGCGCGAGCGGGAAATCTGAAATTGCCAAACCCGCGTGTTGATGGCGCATCGTCGCGCCGAGGATGAGTTGGAGGAAAATGAGCGCGGTCGTGAGCAAGAAAAGTTTACGCGGCAGTGATTCTGGATTCTGGATTCTGGATTCTGACTTCTCCCAACCCCTCCACCACGCGCTCGTCAGCAACGCGATAACGCAGAGCAGCGCAAAAAATCCCTGCGCCAGACAGCCGTGGATCAAGCCGAACACCACGCCCAGCTTTGTCCCCGCGATGACGTAAGCATCCAGCACCACGCGCAAACCGCCGAGCAAGCCTTGCACTTGCACCAGCCAGAACGCCCACCATGCCAGCGCGGGCAAAGGTTTTTCCGCCGTCGGATTTTTCACCCACGCCACGCCCGCGAGCAACACCACGCCGCCGATGCCGGATAAAAATCCGCCCGCACCACGCCACTCCGAGCCGAGCGCGAACAGTGCAAAACCCGTCAGCAATTCCACCGCGCCGATGACCATGAGCGGACGCCGAGATTTTTCGCCGCCGAGCCAGCGCGCGAGAATTACCACCAGCACGCCGACGTAAGACGCCCATTGCCGATGCGTGTGCTCATGAAAAACGCCGCCGGTGAACCACATGGAAAACGGCAGCGCGAACATATTGTAACCGTAGCTCGTCGGCCAATCCGGCACGGCCATGCCCACGCCCTTGCTCGTGACCAGCCCGCCGATGGCGATAAGCCCGAGCGTGGCGAACGCGGTCAACAGCGCGAAACGATGGAGCCAGCGATTGGGTCGGGGAAATTCCATAATCAGTCTTCGATGCGTTTCTGCCAGTGCCGGTCACGGCGCGCAGCGTGAATTACCGCAGCCACGACCACAACGCGCTCCACTTCGTTGACTTCATAGACGACGCGATAGGGAAAGCGGTTGGGATAACGCCAACGGATATTTTTGCGCGCATGACGCCGGGCGTTGAGTAAAGGATTTTCGGCCAGCGCATCCCACACGAGAATAATTTCTTCAACAAACTCCGCGCCCAGATTCGGTTCGCGGTCAGCATACCAACGCGCGGCGTCTGCCACGTCGCCTTCGACTTCGGGACGAATGACCACCCGCCAACTCATCGGCTGAAGTGCGACCGGAGCCGCGCTTTCATTTCATCGAGCGGCACGGCGGTCGCGGGGTTTTGGCGATGGTCAGCGAGGCGTTGTTCCACCAAGGCTTCATCTGCGGGCGAGAGCGGCGCTTCATCAAGTTCTACCGCGCGGCGAACGAGGAGTTGCCGCTCGCTAAACGTCAGCGCGGGCAATTCGTGGAGCACTTCGGCAAAACTCATGGCGAGAATTTAGTGCGCGGCCAAAAGGTGTCAACCCGCAAGCCGCCGAGCTTGGGTTGGATTCATTAAAATACGTCCGCAGATTACACAGACCGCCGCAGATTTTTAATAAGAAATCCAAGAAACCATAAGCCGAATTTTTAACCACGAAACACACCAAACACACGAAAGCCAGGACGGAAAGTTTCTTCGTTGATTCTTTTCGTGTAGTTCGTGTGTTTCGTGGTTGAGAAAATCAGTAAACCAGCACCAACACCGCTGCGTCCTGCGCTTCTTTGACCACGTCCTCAAACTTGGGGATGGCCGTCTGCGAAGACTTGGGCTCCTTGAGCTTGTTCGCCACGTCCGGGACGGACTCTAGGAAGCTCAACAGAAAACTGCTCTTCACCGCGTAGTTCACATTTTCCGGGAGCGACCCGCTGGATTCCAACGCCGCCTTGGCGTTCAGCTTGGCCGACACCACGCCCACCACATTGCCGCGCTCATCCACCAGCGCGCCGCCGGAATTGCCCGGCTGCACCGGCACACTGATTTGGAAATACCGCGCGTCATC
>JBJOPC010000335.1:0-4236 GCA_046050965.1 Verrucomicrobiota bacterium
CGATGCGGCTAGACACGAAGGTGCCAAGCTCGAGGTCGAAGCCATCAAGAATAAAGCGAAAGCGGATGAGCTTGATAAAACAATTACAAAGGCAGAATCCAAGTTCAAAGCCCAAGCAAGCATCTCCCCGTGGGATTTGGAAGCGATTCAAATAGCAAAAGCCGATTTCAACAAGCATTGGCAAAAATGCGGGGACTCATACTACGCAGAATATTCGGAGAAGAATCCCAACAGATTTATTCTCAATTTCTACGAACAGAAAGGAGTCAAAGAGCCGATTATTAAATTTAAAACCACACCAAATTTTGCGGACAATCTGAATGGGTTAGAATGGAAAGGGACTGTGATTTTTACTGCCGATGCTTTTCGGCACTATCAGCATGAAGAGTGGGGCAGCGACGGGTGGTCGCCTTGGAGTGAAGAGCCTCGTGGTTTTTGGAATTATTCGATTGAGCGAACGAACGGGGTGTGGAAGGTAAAATGCGAGAGTTGTGGGATAGCTGGCGTGTATTTGGATTGGCGCGAAGTTTGGGTAGAAAAATATTCTGACGGGAAGAACGGAAAAATGCAGATTAATCCTGCGAGATGCGGCGTTTTCGAACCAGGCCAGATAGAAGCCGAAATACAACAAAGGAAATAATAGCCCCGCAAATGTCTCGCGCGTTGCCTAAAAACCAAACGAGAGAGACTTTGAAGTTTGTTTAATAGTATTTTTATATCAAGTCGGACACCTCGTTTGGAATATTAAAAAACTCGTTTAAAAGTCCGCTTGTGCTGTGTCAAGCTTGGCACTTGCCTCGCTCGCTCGCTCGCTTATTATCAGCGCCAGTTTGGCACAACTCTGATTCATCATGATTCGCTCATTTGCGTTCACCACTCAAGGCCGCTTGCACACCAAGGACATTGATTTGTTCCTCATGCCGACGCTGCTCGCCGACACGAATCTTTTCCTCTGGGTGGATCTCGAAGCCGCCACGCCAGAAGAGTCGCGCGCGATTCTGGAAAATATTTTTCACTTCCATCCGCTCTCCATCGAAGACTGCATCGCGGTAAGCAACTCGCCCAAAGTTGAGGAATACGAACCAAAGGAGGACGATCGGTTCGCGGAATATCTGTTCATGGTCATTCACGCGGTGGATTACAACCGGACCGACGGAAAATTCGCCACAAGCGAATTGAATTTTTTCCTCGGTAAAAATTTTCTCGTCACCTACCACGACGTGCCGCTGCGGAGCATCACGCACGTGGAGGAACGCGCGTGCAAAGGCACGATGCACATCGCCCGCGCGCCCGACCGCGTCGCGCACTCGCTGCTCGACGCGCTCGTGGACAATTACAAACCCGCGCTCGAAGAACTCTCGCTGGAGATTGCGGAGTTAGAGCAGATGGCGCTCACCCATCCCGGGCACGAAACGTTGAACAAGATTTTACAAGTGAAGAAGGAAGTAACGCACCTGCGCCAAATCATCGGGCCGCAACGCGAGGTGCTGGCGCGGTTTGCCGCCGGGGAATTCAAGCTCGTGCGCGTGCATCTCGTGCCGTATTTCCGCGATGTCTACGACTCACTTTTTCGCATCTACGAACTCGCGCAGAACTACACCGACTCGCTCACGGGCATCTTGCAGGTCTATTTGAGCATGGCGTCAAACCGGCAAGGCGAGATCGTGAAGGCGCTGACCATCTTCACGATTTTGTCCACGCCCGCCACGCTGATTGGCGGCTGGTATGGCATGAATTTTAAGCAAGGCATGGTGGAACTAGACTGGACGCACGGCTATGCCTTCGCCTTCGCGCTCACGGCGATCACGACTCTGGGGACGTATTGGTTTTTGAAAAAAAGGAATTGGTTCTGACGTGAACAAGCCGAAGTCAAAATCGAGTTTCGTCGAAAAAGTCCTCGGTCGCCTAGGCCGCTTGGACAAGGAAGGCTTGCAGTCCGTGGTGCAGCGGCTCGCGCGTGAGCGGACGTTTCTCGAAACCCTGTTCAACGCCATCGAAGACGGTGTGCTCGTCGTGGACGAAAAAGCGCGTGTGCTCTACGTGAACCAATCCGCCACGCACTTGCTCGGCCTCGCCACAACGGCCATCGAGGGCGAACTTATCACGAGTATTTTGCCCGAACTCGACTGGGAAAAAATCATCGCGCACGACCAACGCGGCGGCGCAGGCGGCGTGCGGCATGAGTTTGAGATTCAATATCCGCGTCCGCGTTACCTGCGGCTCTACGCCGCGCCGCTCGATGGCGAGGCGGCGGGCAGCGCGGGCGTCGCGCTGATTCTCCACGACGCCACAGAGTCGCGGCAGAAAACTTACGAAGCCATCGAGAGCGAACGCATCCAAGCCCTCACGCTCCTCGCCGCGAGTGTTGCACACGAGATTGGCAATCCGCTCAACGCGCTCCACATCCACCTGCAACTCATGGAGCGCGAAATCAAAAAGCTCAAGGGCGACGAGTGGCGCGTGACGAGTGGCGGCAAAAGTTCTTCGCCCTCCAAGCTCGAAAATTATCTCGAAGTCGCCAAGGGCGAGATCAGCCGCCTCGACTACATCATCACGCAATTTCTCCAAGCCATCCGCCCGTCCGCGCCGCAGCTCAAGCCCGCGTCGCTCAATGAGGTCGTTGAAAAAACTTTGGAGTTGCTGCGCCCAGAACTCGCCAATCGCGGCATCGTGGCGAAAACCAAATTCGCCCGCCGCCTGCCCGCCGCGCCGCTCGACGCCAACCAGATTCAGCAAATTCTCGTCAACCTTTTGAAGAACGCCATGCAAGCGATGACCACCGGCGGCGCGCTCACGCTCGCGACCGGCGAGGGTGGCGACGGCGTGTGGGTAAGCGTGGCCGACACCGGCGGCGGCATTCCGCAGGAGCAGATCAACCGTATCTTTGATCCGTTTTACACGACGAAGAAGGAAGGCACGGGACTCGGCTTGATGATTGTGCAGCGCATCGTGCGCGCGCACGGCGGGCGCATCGAACTCGAAAGCCACGTCGGCAAAGGCACAACCTTCCGCATCTGGCTGCCACTGCACGAACGCAAACCGCGCCTGCTGGAAGCTCCATCGCATGACTAAACAAACCCTCCTCATCGTTGACGACGAAAAGCCCACGCGCGAGGGCTTGCGCGCCGCGCTCGAAGATCGTTACGACGTCTACATCGCCGCCGATGCCGCCGCCGCGATGACGCTTCTCGAACAGGAAAATTTCGCCGTACTGCTCACCGACTTCCGCTTGCCGAACGAAGACGGCATGAAGCTCATCGCCCGCGCAAAGTCGCTGCCCAAGCCGCCCATCTGCATTTTGATGACCGCCTACGGCTCGGAAGAACTCGCCGTGGACGCCATGAAACGCGGCGCAGACGACTACATCGCGAAAGGCCGTTTGCAAATTGACGAACTCGAAATGCGCATCGCCCGCGCGCTGCGTTCGCAGAAGTTGGAAACGGAAAACGTCACACTCCGCCAGCAACTCGACAAAAAATTCGGCGTCGAAAACATCATCGGCGAAGCCGCCGTCATGCGCGAAGTCCTCGAAGTTGTGCAGCAAGTCGCGCCCACGCGCGCCACGGTTTTGGTGCGCGGCGAGAGCGGCACGGGTAAGGAACTCATCGCGCGCGCCATCCACCAATTAAGCCCGCGCGCCAAAGCTCCGCTCGTCACCGTGCATTGCGCCGCGCTCTCCGCGACGCTGCTCGAGAGCGAATTGTTCGGTCACGAACGCGGCGCGTTCACCGGCGCGCACGAGCGGCGCATCGGGCGTTTCGAGCAGGCGCAGGGCGGCACGTTGTTCCTCGACGAGATTGGCGAGATTGACGCCAGCACGCAGATCAAGCTGCTGCGCTTCCTGGGCGAACGCACCTTCGAGCGCGTCGGCTCGAACAAAACTTTGACCGCCGACGTGCGCCTCGTGACCGCGACGAACAAAGATTTGGAGAAGCTCGTGAAGGCTGGGACGTTCCGCGAAGATTTGTTCTTCCGCCTGCGCGTCGTGGAGATTGTCATGCCGTCGTTGCGCGAACGCGCGGGCGACATCCCGTTGCTCGCGCAAACTTTCCTGCGCGAGTTCGCCAAGGAAAATTCCAAGTCCGTGAAAGATTTCACCGCCGACGCGATGGAGTCGCTCATCCGCCATCGCTGGCCGGGCAACGTGCGCGAACTCCGCACCGCCATCGAACATGCGGTCGTGCTGTCGCGCGGCGAGCGCATCACGCTGCGCGACCTGCCCGCGTCCGTGCGCGA
>JBJOPC010000336.1:0-11835 GCA_046050965.1 Verrucomicrobiota bacterium
TTTCCAAGAACACCACACGCGAGGGTCAATGTAGCCCGCGTCAGCATACATATATTCTTCGGCGCAAAGATTGAAGTAGTCAAAAAGATCACCGTGGTCGGCGGCGGTGAGTTCTTGGCCTGGCGGACGATTCCGAATCTCATTTAACCGGTCATTAAGTTCGTTGTAACGTTCGTTGAATTCTCGAAACAGCTCCCGGAATGTTTGCGTTTCTTGCGTATGCTTGGCATAGAGAAAACCTGTGAAACCACCGACTGCGGTCAAAAGTGAGACGGTGACAGACAGACTATCCTTGCACTTGTAGAAGTCGGACAATACTACCGACAGCTCTAATGCAATGACACACCCGAAAACAAAAATCAGGTGAAAGTTTTTTTGTTTCTTAAATCGAACGATTTCATATTGAAGTTATTGTTCTACGACGCGGTAATAACGCTGGGCGGTGTTGGTGGCACTGACATCCTCGATGAAAATATAGCCGTTGGTGGTGGTGAAGCCCGCCGCGTTGGTGACCCAAATCATGTTCGTTGCACCTAGCCCGTCGGTGCTCAACAGAATCAGTTTGCTGAAATCATCCGGCACACCACCGGAGCCGTCTTGATCTCGGAAAGTCAATTGCACTCGCCCATTGCCCAACCGATGCGGCGTTTCCATGCGTTGTGGAACCAACACGCGCAGCGTTGCGTTGCTGCTCGTCATGCTGCCAGCAATATTGCTGACGCGAACGTTGTAAATTCCCGCCAGCGAACGATTGGTTGCGATGAAACTTAAAGTTGCGTTGGTAGCTTCGCTCACGTTCGTTCCATTCTTCACCCACTGAAAGAAAAGCGGTGCTGTGCCCCCAGCCGACACGCTGAAAATGGCATTGGAGGTCACGTTCACCGTCAAGTTAGCAGGCTGTTGGACGATGCTTGTGGATTCCGCCGTAATGAGCGCGACGGTGTGGTAACCGCCGCCTGCAATCGCTGTTACGCCACTCAAATCTGCGGGAACATTGGTTTGACCATTGTCGTTATTTCCCCACGCGACTATCGAACCATCGTTTTTCAAGACCACAGTATGATACCCGCCTCCAGCAATACTCGTCACTCCACTTAATACGCTGACAGGAACATTCGTTTGCCCGAAGCTGTTATCGCCCCACGTCACCACGCTGCCAGAGCCTTTCAAAGCCAAGGTGTGATAGCCGCCCGCCGCAATTGCCGTCACCCCGTTCAAGCCAGCGGGAACTGTAGTCTGATTTTCGTTGGTTCGCCCCCACACCATCACCGTGCCATCGCTTTGCAAAGACATCGTGTGATAATAGCCCGCAGCAATGGCTGTCACACCACTCAAACCCGACGGAACATTCGTTTGACCTTCAGTGTTACGTCCCCACGCCACCACTGTGCCATTAGTTTTCAAAGCTAGCGTGTGATAATAGCCTGCCGCAACAGCTCTCACTCCAATTAAGCCGACTGGAACATTCGTTTGACCATAGCCGTTGTTGCCCCATGCCACCACCGTGCCATTGGACTTCAAGGCCACAGTGTGATAACCGCCCGCTGCAATTGCCGTCACTCCACTCAACCCGACTGGAATATTCGTTTGACCATTTCCATTATCGCCCCACGCCACGACTGTGCCATTCGTTCTCAAAGCGACGGTATGGGAATAGCCCGCTGCAATCGCCGTTACGCTATTCAAACCAGCCGCCGGTGTGTTTGTTTGACCTGAAAAATTATATCCCCATGCCACCACCGAACCGAGCCTTCTACCGACAAGTAGCGTCTGGCCGACATCAGCCGCCGGTAGATACGTTGCTCCGCCTGACTGACTGGCTGTGATTATCGTGCTGCCAACACCTGTGAAGGTGACCAAGTTCCCATTCACCGTGGCGACACTCGGACTTGAACTCGCGTAACTCACCGGCAAACCACTGCTGGCGGTGGCAGTCAAAACGAATGACACATCATCAAACCATTTTTTCGGCAGCGAACTAAAGCTGATGGTCTGCGGTTGCCAGTTCACTGACAGCACTGCCACGCTGCTGGTAATACTGCCCCATACGTTAGTGACCACTACCGTGTAGTTGCCCACTTGGTTGGTCTGGACGTTATTTAGCGTCAATAAAATGTTGGTAGCACCGTTTATGTCTACATCATCCTTGCGCCACTGGTAGATGAGCGGGGTTGTGCCTATCGCCGATAAGGCGAAAACAGTGTTGGAAGTCACGTTGACCGTTACGCTCGCTGGTTGATTGGTGATGCTGGGGGGAATTCCCGTAACGTTGAGTGTCTGACCTACACTCGTCGCTGGTAAATAAATTGAATTGCCTGCCTGGCTGGCCGTGATAATCGTGCTACCAATATTTTTTACTGACACAAAACGCCCGCTTACAGTGGCCACGTTAGTGTCTGAACTTGTGTAACTGATCGTTAAACCGCTGCTGACTGTTGCATTCAAAACGAGCACTCCACCAGTATCTACGCGTCTAGGCGCTAACGAACCAAAGGTGATCGTCTGTGCCAACCGATTCACCGTCAGCGTCGCCACGCTGCTAGTCACGCTGCCCCAGCCGTTGGTAATGACCACCGTGTAATTTCCCGCTTGGTTGGTCTGCACATTACCCAAAGCCAAAGAAGTCGAGGTGCCACCACTTACGGCTACACCATCCTGATACCATCGGTAAACAAGTGGGCTTGTGCCCGCTGCCGCCACACTGAAAGTAGCGTTGGAAGTTGTATTCACCGTTATGTTGGTCGGCTGATTGGTAATGGTGGGCGGAATTCCTACTACCGTGAGCGTTTGAACAACGTTCGTTGCTGGTTGATATATCGCATTCCCAGACTGAATAGCCGTAATAGTTGTAGAGCCTATTCCCGCAATCGTGACCGTGCTCCCACTTACAGTAGCCACACTCGTGCTTGAGCTTGTGTAATTCACCGATAAGCCGCTGTTCGCCGTGGCTGTCAATGTGAATGGCGTAGCATCTACGCGTCTGGGTGACAATGAGCCAAAGGCGATTGTTTGTGCCAAACGATTCACCGTCAGCGTCGCCACGCTGCTGGTTACGCTGCCCCAGCCGTTGGTAATAACCACAGTGTAATTCCCCGCTTGGTTGGTCTGCACATTGTTCAGCGTCAACGAGGCGTTCGTAGCACCGCTTATAGCTGTTCCATTTGTGCGCCAGTTGTAAGCAGGCGAAGGTGTGCCTGCTGCCGTTACAGAAAATGTAACGTTGGAAGTCGCGTTTATTATCACGCTGGCTGGCTGATTTGTAATGCTTGGAGGGATTCCAGCTACCGTGAGCGTCTGGCTCACGTTGGTCGCTGGCAAATAGACCGAATTTCCATCTTGAATGGCAGTAATCGTCGTGCTGCCGATGCCTGTAATTGTCACAATGTTCCCGCTTACGGTAGCCACAGCAGTATTTGAATTTGTATAACTAACCGACAAACCGCTATTGGCCGTGGCATTTAGCGTGAACGGCACATCATCCACCCGCTTCCCTAGCAAGGAACTAAAGTTGACGGACTGTGTCAATCGATTGACCGTTAACACCGCCACGCTGCTGGTGACACTGTCCAACCGATTAGTGATTATTACCGTGTAATTGCCAGCTTGGTTGGTTTGCACATTATTCAAAATCAATGTGGTATTAGTCGCATCGCTTAAAATTATCCCGTCTTTGCGCCATTGATAAGAAAGTGTTTCGGCTCCTGCAGCCACAACGTTGAAAGTGGCATTGGAAGTCGCGTTTACCGTTACACTTTTCGGCTGTGAGGAGATGCCTAATTGCACTACAAGTGCCGCAGTATGCTCATAGCCTGCCGCAATGCTCATTACATTAATTAAGCCAGCAGGAACATTCGTTTGATTGTGAGAATTGTCTCCCCATGCCACAACGGTTCCATTGGCCTTTAAGGCCACACAATGGGAGCCACCTCCAGCAATGGTCATCACATTGCTCAAGCCAGCAGGAATGTTCGTCTGCCCGAAGCTGTTATCTCCCCAAGCTACTACCAAACCATTGCTCTCTAAAACCATGGTGTAATTTTGTCCTGCAGTTATTGCCATCACTCCGCTTAAGCCAGCAGGAATACTCCTTTGGCCGTAGTCATTTTTCCCCCATCCAACTACCGTGCCGTCGCTCTTTAAGGCCACAGTATGAGAAGCGCCAGCCGCAATGGCTGTCACATTGCTTAAACCAGCAGGAATAGTTGTTTGACCATCGCCGTTCCATCCCCACGACATCACTGTGCTATCACTTCTTAGAACAACTGTGTGATAACCACCCGCCGCAACCATCACCACGTTACTTAAGCCTGTAGGGATAATTGATTGACCATAATCTGGATAACTTCCCGTGTTAATGGATCCTGCACCCCATGCCACTACTGTGCCATCAGCTTTTAATGCAACGGTGTGATACGACCTTGTCGCAATGGCTGTCACTCCACTCAAGCCAGTAGGAACTATTGATTGGCCAAACTCTCCGCTAACTTCTGTTGTGGTAGTTCCCATTCCCCACGCCACCACTGTGCCATTGGTTTTTAGTGCCACCGTGTGACCAGTTCCCGCTGCAATAGCTGTTACGTTGCTCAAGCCGATTGGGATGTTTGTTTGACCAGAACTATTGGCTCCCCACACCATCACTGTGCCATCTAAAATAACGGCATGGGCTTCAATTATTGCCGTTAGCAAAAGGCCCAAAGCCAATATTAGTGCCGCAGGCGTTTTCATGGCTGTGACGATAATCCGGCAGCGAAAACCTGTCCATCCTCGTTTCGGTTTTTGCCATTCTATTAATTGGCGTAAACCGGCGTCAGATTTTCTTCGCGCCTTCGCGTCTTGGTGGTGAATAAATTCGCGCGCGGTTATTGGCCGGTGATGTCGCTCTTGCAACCGCCCGGTTCCCGACCGGACGCACGCCGGATTTATCTTCCGACCGCTTCCGAGACCGCCTCGCGCTCGGTGACGTTCGACCCCTTGGAACGTCTCGCGATTTGCCGGGAAGAAATAAAATCTGGTCACAACGGCGGTCTTCGTGTGTCGCGCAGAACTTTCTTGGGCGCGATGACGGTCATCGTGCTTCGGGCAGGCCTGCGCGGGACGCAACGAGCGTCCGCGTGCGTCGGGCAGGACTTCTTGTGGCGCATTTTTCGTCCGCGTGGGTCGGGCAGCGCGGCGCAGGACGCAAAGATGGTCGGCGTGTCTCGGGCAGGCCTAACCGAGGCACAACGACCGTCCGCGCGCGTCGGTCAGCAAAAACCCGGACGCAATTTTCATGAACCCGAGCAAAATTCGTTAAAGCCATGAAATCCGCCGCGTTCTCCCTCTCCCTTAATCCCTCTCCCGCTGGGCGAGGGAGACAGCGGCGCGACTGCGGCGGGTAGTTTATTCTTCCGGCTCAAGCGGTAGTTTTCGTCTCGCTCGGCAGCTTCACCCATTGCGCGAGCAGCGCGGCGAGGAGCATACACACGCCACCCGCCATCACGGCGTAGACGAGGTTGCCGCCGAGGAAGTTTTTCACCAACGGCCCGAACGTGAGCGCGGCAAGAATTTCCGGCAGCACGATGAAGAAATTGAAGATGCCCATGTAGACGCCCATGCGCGCGGGCGGCAATGCGCCTGCCAGAATCGCATAAGGCATCGAGAGGATGCTCGCCCACGCGATGCCGCCCAACGCCAGCGCGACGAGCAAAAGGTTTTTCTGCTCTTCGCCGTGGATGAAGCCCACCGCCAGCAAACCCACGCCGCCGAGCGCGAGACAGATGCCGTGGATGCGCCGCCGGTCGAATTTCTTCGCCGCCGCCATGAGCGCAAACGCCGCGAGGAAGGTCACCGCGTCTTTGGTGGCGTAGCACACGCCCGCCCATTCCGCGCCGCGCTTGAACAAGTCCGACTTGGGATCGCTGCTGCCAAACACCACCGGCACGGCGTTGGAGAAATGCAGCCACATGCAGAACAACCCGAGCCAAGTGAAGAACTGCACGAGCGCGAGCCGCCGCATCGTGCCGGGCATTTCGCGCAGCGCAGAAAAAATTTCGCCCATGAAATGCCCCAGCCCTTGGCTCTTGGCTTTCTGCTGACGGAATTTCTCCAGATCTTCCGGCGGATATTCTTTCGTCGTGAACACCGTCCACAGCACCGCGCTCAAGAACGCCGCCGCGCCGACGTAGAAAGAAATTTTAACGTTGGTCGGAATGGCGTTCGTCGCGCTGGTGTCGCTGCTGACGTTGAACCAGTGTTTCAGAATGTAAGGCAACATCCCCGCCACCACCGCGCCGACGCCGATGAAAAAACTTTGCATGGCGAAACCCGTGCCGTGTTGTTCGTCCGGCAATTTATCCGCCACGAACGCGCGGAACGGTTCCATGCTCACGTTGATGCTGGCATCGAGAATCCACAACAACCCCGCCGCCATCCAGAGGGTGCTGCAATTTGGCATCAGCACGAGCGCGAGCGAACTCAAAATCGCGCCGACGAGAAAATACGGACGCCGCCGTCCGAGCGGCCCCCAAGTGCGGTCGCTCATCGCACCAATGATGGGCTGCACAATAAAACCGGTGAGCGGCGCGGCCAGCCAGAGCAATGGGATTTGGGAATCCGACGCGCCGAGGTATTTATAGATGGGGCTCATGTTCGACATCTGCAAGCCCCAGCCGAACTGGATGCCGAGGAAGCCGAAGCTCATGTTCCAAATTTGCCAAAAAGAAAGACGCGGTTTGTTCATGCAATAATTTTCCGTGGTTCGCGCGAGAGGAGACTGGAAACGCCGCCGCAATACCACCGCATATTTATGCGCGCTGAAAAGAAACACTGACCGGCTTAAAAAATTATCGCCAACTTTTGGATAACGATGCGCTCTCCCTCTCCCTTAATCCCTCTCCCGCTGGGAGAGGGAAACCGCAATTGTTCCCGCTCGGTTCGATGAAGCTTTTTCGAGCCGATGACCGCGCTCATGTTGCCAAAACGCGGCGAGCATCACTCCCTCTCCCAGCGGGAGAGGGCTGGGGAGAGGGAGAACGGCTGCACCTGCCGACACGGTCACAATTTTATACCGCTCGAAACTGCGTTAATCTGCGGACAAAAATCACTGCACGAATTCCAACTCTTGCCGGTGCGGAATCAAGCCGCGCTCGAACGCCATGCCGAGGAAGCGACGGATGCTTTCGCGCCCGCGCTCGCCGTAGTCGAGCGTCCAGTGGTTCACATACATCCCCACGAACTTGTCCGCGAGGTCGCTGCCCATGTCGCGGGCGTATTGCAACGCGTGCTGCACGGCTTCGGCGCGGTGGTCGAGACTGAACTGAATGCTCGCGGTGAGCGTGTCGGAAATTTGTTTACGCACGGCGGGCGCGAAGCGTTTGTGGATGACGTTGCCGCCGAGCGGCAGCGGCAAGCCGTCCTGTTCCCTGCCCCACCACACGCCGAGGTCTTCGCAGAGGACGAGCTGCTCGTTTTGGAACGTGAGTTGGCCTTCGTGGATGATGAGGCCGACTTCCGCCACGCCATTTTTTACGGCGGCAAAAATCTCATCGAACGGCACGACGACGTAGTTGAATTCCTTCGCCGGTTTGCCGAGCCAGAGTTGCAACGCGAGGAACGCGCTGGTCATGGTTCCCGGCACGGCGATTTTTTTCTGGGCGATTTCTGCGCGGGAAAATTTCTGTTTCGCCACGAGCATCGGGCCATAGCCGTCGCCCATGCTCGCGCCGCTGGGGAGCAACGCATATTGGTCCGAGACGTAGGCATAGGCGTGGATGCTCACGGCGGAGATGTCCAGCTCGCCGCGCGTGGCGCGTTCGTTCAGCGTCTGGATGTCCTGCAAGATGTGCTGAAACTTGAAGCCGCCGCTGGGAATCAACTCTTTGGCGAGCGCGTAAAACATGAAGGCGTCGTCCGGATCAGGCGAGTGGCCGAGGGTGAGAGTTTGCATCAAAATAAAATGAACGTTGGCCTGCCGGAGCCGAGGCCGACCTCGCACCGCCGCCGAACGCGGACAAAGTCTGGATTAACGAAAGCAGTGTCAAGTCCGCGCCACTCAACTGAATTTTACATTTTATTCCGCGCGGAGTTTCCCTACCTTCAGCGCAACCGATGAATACTCACACGCCCACCATCGCCGCGGACGATTCCCAGCGTTCGCTCTGCGTGGTCATCCCCGTCTTCAACGAGGCCAAAACCATCGCCGCCATGGTCGCCACGGTGTTGGCGCAAGGACTCGTGCGCGAAGTCATCGTGGTGGACGACGCCTCGCGAGATGGCACGTGGGACGCCTTGCAACCTTTGCCCCAAGCCGACGCGCGCGTGAGAATTTTTCGGCACGAAGTCAATCAAGGCAAGGGCGCGGCGCTCCGCACCGGTTTCAAACACGCCACCGCCCCCATCGTCATCGTGCAGGACGCGGACTTGGAATACGACCCGACGGAATATCCGCTCGTGGTGATGCCCATTCTCATGGGCAAAGCCGATGCGGTGTTCGGCTCGCGGTTTCAAGGCGCGGGAGCGCATCGCGTGCTGTATTACTGGCATTCGCTCGGCAACAAATTTCTCACCACGCTGTCGAATATGTTCACCAACCTGAACCTGACCGACATGGAAGCGGGCTACAAAGCGTTCAAGCGCGAAGTCATCCAGAGCCTCGACTTGAAAGAAAATCGCTTCGGCTTCGAGCCGGAAATTGTGGCGAAAATTTCCCGCATCAAAGAAGTCAGCATCTACGAAGTGCCGATTTCCTACTACGGCCGCACCTACGCTGAGGGGAAAAAAATCAACTGGCGCGACGGCGTCAGCGCGCTGCGTTGCATCGTGAAATATAATTTGTTCGGCTGAACCAGCATGGATGCGCCTGAAAAAATTCCCGTCAAAAAACCCTCGCGACTGGTGCGGCTCATCCGCCTCGGAGTGCTGCTCGGCACACTGGCTTACACCGTCACGCTGGTCGGGTTGCTCTGGTCGCTCGAACATTGCCGCGAAGACCAGTGGTATTTCAGCCCCCTGCTCTACCTGCCGCCGTTTGGCTGGCTGCTGCCGCTCGCGTTGCTCGTGCCAGCCGCGGTGATTTTCCGCCCGGCGATGCTGTTGTTCCACGCCGGCTGCGCGCTGTTCGTGCTGCTGTGGTTCATGCATTTTTACGCGCCGGAAGAACCGCAGGGATTGCCGGAAAAAATTTTCACCGTCCTCTCCGCCAACCTCGGCCAACGCAAATTTGCCACGCTGCAAAACTTTCTCGACGCGAGCGACGCGGACGTGATGGTCTTCCAAGAATCGCTCGTGCGCGAAAAACCGTTCGCGCTGAACAACCCCAACTACCGCGTCGTCCATGCCGGCGAGTTCAGTTGCGCGAGCCGCAGCGGCGTCACCCGCTCGGCCGTCGTGCCGGATCTGAATTTCGACGGACGCCCCATCGCCGCGTGGTTTGAACTGAAATATCAAGGCAAGCCCATCGTCATCTACAGCGTCCATATGCCCACGCCGCGCGCGTATTTGCAGGACTTGCGCGGCGGCGGGTTCATCGAAGAAGCGAATCGTGGCGGTGGCATTTTCTCCGCCGACGTGCGCGCCGAGTATCAATATTACTGGACCAACCGCTTCGCCCTCATGCGCGGCCTCTTGCAAGTCCTGACCAACGACGCGCGTCCCAAAATCATCTGCGGCGATTTCAACACGCCTGACCACGGCCAGCTCTACGCGCTCATCGCGCACGAGTTCGTGGACAGTTACGCCACCGCCGGTCAAGGCTACGGCCAGACTTTTCCCGGCGACGCCCGCACGCCCATCGCCGGTTATCGCCCGTGGCTGCGGCTCGATTATCAATTCTGCGACGACCATTGGCGTCCCGCCGCCTGCACCGTCGAACCGCTCAAGCGCGCGCAACATCTCGGCCTCGTCGCCAGCTACGAATTTTTTGAAAGCGATAAAGACGAACCCACCGAGAAAAAATAACCTGTAAAAAATATTATGTCCGAAGCCCCCGAAATCCCCGAAGCCAGCGATTCATTCGGCAAAAAAGTCGCCATCACCATCGCCATCTTTGCCGTCGCCCTCACCTTCATCGGCAACAAGGGCGACAACGCCAAGACTGACGCCATCCTCAAGACCAACGAAGCCGCCAACCAATGGGGCTACTACCAAGCCAAGAGCCTCAAACAAAATCTCGCCGAGACCGAAGCGCGTTTGCTCACCTTGCTCCAGCCCGCTGGTGAAGTTGGCCCGCGCGAAACCGCCATCGCCAAAGCCGCCGCCACCGTCAAACGCTACGAAGAAGAAAAACAGGACATCAAAAAAGAAGCCGAAGCCCTCGTCGCCGCCGCCGCGCACAACAGCAAAATCAACGACCGCTGCGACCACGCCGCGCTGCCCCTGCAACTCGGCGTCGTCATCTGCTCCGTCGGCATCCTGTCGCGCTGGCGGCTGTTCTGGTTCATCGGCATCGCGCTCGGCCTCGTCGGCATCGCCATCGGCGCGACCGCGTTTACGATGTAGCCAAAAAAGTTTGGGACTCCGCCTTTAGGCGGTTCGGCGGCGAACCAACCCGTGCCGCGTGACCTCTGACCAGAATTCCCCGCTTTGCCGCCCGCGCTTTTTGTTTTAGCCTGCGCGGGTGAACTGGTTCACCGACCGCCATTTTTTCCTGCTCGCCGTGATGCTTTACGGCGTCAGCACGCTCTATTCGGTTTTCCTCTGGCGCAAAGGTTTCCGCGAAGACAACCGCGTGAATTATTTTCTCCTGCTCGCCGCCTGCGCGCTGCACACCACCGCCATGTTTCAACGCGGATTCTCGCTGCAACAATGTCCCGTCAACAATCTCTACGAAGCCACCACCTTCATCGCGTGGACGATTGTCGCCGCGTATCTCGTCATCGGCGCGTGGGCGCGGCTACGATTTCTCGGCGCGTTCGCGTCGCCGGTGCTGCTCGCCATCGGCGTGTTCGCGCTCATGCCGGGACTCGATGTGCGCGGCGCGCAACCACAATTCTCCGGCGGCGCGTTGAGCCTGCACGCGGCGTTAATCCTGTTGGCTTACGGCGCATTCGGCCTCGGCGCAGTGGCCGCGCTGATGTTTCTCACGCAGGAACACGATCTGAAATTCCACAAACTCCGCGCCATCTTCTCGCTGCTGCCGCCGATTCAACGGTTGGAAAACGTCGTGAGTCGTCTGCTCGCGGCGGGTTGGGTTCTGCTAACGGTTGGCTTGCTCGTCGGCGCGCTCGCGTTGCAAAAGCCGGACGGCGTTTCCTATTTCCGCGACCCCAAAGTCCTCTGGTCACTGCTCGTGTGGCTCGGCTATCTCGTGCTGCTGGGGTTGCGCTGGCGGTTCGCGCGCGGCGGACGCAGCTTCGCATGGGGCGCGGTCGGCGTGTTCGCTTTCGTGCTGCTCACCTTCTGGGGAACCAATTTACTTTCAACGCTGCATCACCGATGAAAACCATTTCAATGCGGAGTGCGGAATACGGAGTGCGGAGTAAAAAACTTCCGTGCCGCATCGCCGTCGGCTTCATCATTCATCATTCATCATTCATCATTTCCCCCGAATGAGCATCGTCGTCATCGGCTTGAGCCATCGCACCGCGCCTGTGGAATTGCGCGAGCGGTTTGCTTTTGCCGAGGCGAAGATTCCCGCCGCGCTCGCCGCGCTCCGCGAGTCCGGCCTCGCCGACGAAGCCGTGATTCTCTCCACCTGCAACCGCGTGGAACTCTACATCGCCACTTCACTCGCGCCGCAAACGGCCTTCAGCGAATTGAAAAAGTTTTTGCAGACTACGCACGGCCACGACGCCCCGCTCGCCGATGAAATTTTCCAACTCGCCTACCCGCACAGCGTCGCCCACCTCTTCAAAGTCGCCG
>JBJOPC010000337.1:0-15047 GCA_046050965.1 Verrucomicrobiota bacterium
CGGCGGTGAACCACGCGCCCGCGAGATACGCGAGCGCGAACGCGGCGAGCGCGAGTTGACCGGTCAGCACGAAGCCGCCGAGCAAACCGAACGCGCCGCAGACGAGCGCGGCGGCGATTTGGAATTTCCATTCGCCTTCGTGGTGGTGATGGTGGCCCTGGTCGTGATCATCGGGCATCTCGACGAGGCGCGGGACGAGGCGGGGCAACGGCAAATCGCGCCAGCGCCAGAAGCGCGGTGCGGTCGGGCAAGTCACGCGTGCGATGGTCGTCGTGTCGGCGACGCGCGTGATGGAAATTTTTTGCTGTGCGGCGTCGGCGAGCGGTGCAGCGCAACTCGCACAATTTTCTTTGCCTGCCAGCAGGCCGCAGGGGAAATCATTTTGCGCGCGTTCGACGGCGGCGTTGAGCTGGGCGGCGAGTTTGGCGTCGTCGGTCTGGCCGAGCGTGGCGATGGAGATTTTCTTTTGCGCGGGCGCGAGCGTGACGGCTTCGAGCGACGGCACAGCGGCGAGGGCACGGCTGACGGCGCGGACGAGGCAGTTGGGAGTTTGGTTCGTGGGCGCGTCCGTCATGCTTGGAGATTACCAGTAGCGAAGTTGGGAATAAAGTCTTGACCCGCCTGCGTGGGCAAAGTTCTTTGTGCGCGCTTGAAAAACTTTTCCACCACCACGCCATGAAAGTCCTGCTCGTGCGCGGCAATCCCCGCAAGAACGGCTTCACGCAATATCTCACGAACCGTTTCGCCGACGGCGCGCGCGCGGCGGGCGCAACCATCACCGATGTGGACATCACGGCGGAGGTGCACGCGCTCAAGCCGTGTCTGGGCTGCTACTATTGCTGGCTGGTGAAGCCGGGCGAGTGTGTGCATCACGATCCGATGGAAAAATTATTGCCGGAAATTCTCGCCGCTGACCTGCTGGTGTGCGCCACGCCGGTTTATTATTTTGGCATGAGCAGTCAGTTGAAGAATTTTTTTGAGCGCACGTTCCCGCTTTCGATGGGCGGGTTGGAGACGAGCCGGATGGGAATTTTGCGGAACCGGATGCGCGAGCCGGGTCAGTGGACTCATAAGAAATTTATTTCCATCACCGTCGGTGCCTTGCGCGAGCGCGAAGCTTACGAACCGACGAACCAAACGTTCCGGCTCATCGCGGACACGATGGACATGGAGTTGGGCGGGCAGCTCACGCGCCCGGAGTCGCACCTGCTGCCGTATAAATTGTCCAAGCCCATCACACTAAAACGCGTGGAGGCGGCGTTCTATCAAGCGGGCGTGGAGGCGGGCACGAGCGGGAAACTTTCCAAGAAAACGATGGCTGATGCAGAGTTGCCGCTCTCGCCGGATGAAAAATATTTCCGCACCTACGCGAACATTTATTGGGAACACGCCGACGCAGCGGACATCACGAACGCGAACAGCTCCAAGCTGCAGTCGCGCGTGGGCAACGACCCGGACATTTTGATGCGCGAAATGGCGCGGTGCGTGGATGCCAAAGCGACGGCGCGGTTGCGCGCGGTGATCCAGTTTGATTTCACCGACAACCAACGGCACTACCGCTTCACGCTGGACAAGGGCGCGTGCGAGTTGAAATTTGAGCCGACGGCCAAGCCGGACTTGCGCGTGACGTGTTCGGTGGACAACTGGGTTGCGCTGTTCATGCGGCAACTCGACGTGCCAGCGGCGTTGCGCCAAGGCGTGATCGCGCTGGAAGGCGACAAGAGTTTGTTCACGCGACTGGATCGGTATTTCCCGCCGCCTTCGGTTTGAGTTCAAAACCAGTTCCGAGTTTCTGGTTTCGCGTTTCGCGTTTCGAGTTCACGCTTGCCCCGCTTGACGCAAACCAGTTTCATCCTGCCATGCGCCGAGGGGGAACGTTCGTCAAATATTGGCTGCCGGTGATTTTGTGGATGGCTTGCATCTTTTCTGCATCTGGCGATTCCATGTCGGGGCAACACACCACGCGCTTCCTCGGCCCGCTCATCAAATGGTTTTTTCCGAAACTCTCGGAGGCGGTGGTCGCGGAAATCGTCTTCGACATCCGCAAGTGCGCGCACGTCACGGAGTATGCAGTGTTGGGACTTTTATTCTGGCGCGCGTGGCGTCAGCCGGTGCGCGGCGACACGCGTCCGTGGGATTGGACGCTGGCGCGGCGCGCGTTTTTGGCGACGGCACTCTACGCGGCCACGGACGAATTCCATCAACTCTTCGTGCCAAGTCGCGAGGCGCGCGTGCATGACGTGGCGATTGACGCGAGCGGCGCGGCGGCGGCGATGCTCGTGCTGTGGGGCTTCGGGCGGTGGCGGCGGCATTGGTGAAACGCATGAACTGGGACTGGCAACGTCCGGCACTGTGGCTCGCACTGTTGTTCGCGGGAGGAATCCTGCTCGCGGACAAAGTGAACCTGTTGCCAGCGACGTTGCTCGTGGGCGCGGCGGGATTTTTGTTGCTCGCGTTGGGCTGGCGGCGCGGGCGCGCGGCGATGTTGGCAGTCGGAATTTTTCTCGCGGGCATGGCGGATTTGTCGCTGCACACGGCAGTGTTGTCGCCGCAAGATGTGCGCGCGCTGCAACCGGCGGAACCGCAACTCGCCGTGCTGCGCGGGCGGCTGGTGCGGACGCCCGAACTGCGCGCGGTGCAACGCGGTGAAAAAGTTTTTGAACGCGCGCTCGCGGAACTCGACGTGACGGACGCCAAACTCGCTCGCGGCGAATGGCAGGCGGCACAAGGCCGCGTGGCGGTGTCGGCCACCGGCCGATTGAGCACGAATTATTTTGGCGGGCAAATCGTGGAGGTCGCGGGCGTTTTGGATTTGCCGCCGCGCGCGATTGCCGAGGGCAACTTCGATTACCGCGAACTGCTGCGGCGCAAAGGAATTTTTCGCCAACTCACGAGCGAGGCCGCGCGCGATTGGACGCTGGTGAGCTCGCCCGCGCAACGTCCGCTCGCCGACCGGTTCCGCGACTGGGCGCGCACGGCCTTGACGTGCGGATTGCCGCGCGAAGACGAAACGCTGCGGCTCGAATGGGCGCTCACGCTCGGCGACAAGGGCGTGTTATCGCCGGAAGTTTCCGAGCCGTTTGTGCAGGCGGCCACGTTTCACATCTTCGCGGTGGACGGGCTGCGGCTGGCGATTGTGTTCGGAATTTTCTTCGCGCTGCTGAAGTCGTTTCATGTGCCGCGCGAAATAGCGGGCGCGATTTTGCTGCCGCTGGTGTGGGCTTACGTCGCGCTAACGGGCTGGCCGGCGTCGGCAATTCGCGCGGCGGTAATGCTCTCGGTGGTCATCGCGGGCTGGGTGACG
Organism: Verrucomicrobiota bacterium; assembly: GCA_046050965.1. Taxonomy (GTDB): domain Bacteria; phylum Verrucomicrobiota; class Verrucomicrobiia; order Limisphaerales; family JAFMIX01; genus JAFMIX01. Next base: position 3,305 of record JBJOPC010000337.1, read on the forward strand.
CGGCGGCCGGGCGATTTATTCAACTCGCTGTTCGTCGCCGCGCTCATCATTCTCGCGTGGGAGCCGCCACAACTTTTCCAAGCGGGTTTTCAACTCTCATTCTTCGTGGTGCTGGCGATTCTGGTCATCATGCCGCCGCTGGATGCGCTGGCGCAAAAACTTTTGCGCCGCGACCCGCTGCTGCCAGACGACGCGGTGCGCGGTTGGAAAAAATATTTACAGAGCAGCGCGCACTTCGCGGTGGATATTTTGCTGGTGTCGTTTGCGGCGTGGGTGGGGTCAATCCCGCTGGCGGCGTATTATTTCAACATCTTCACGCCGGTCAGCACGCCCGCGAATCTGCTGGCCGTGCCAGCCTGCGCGCTGGTGTTGGCCTGCAATTTTCTCTCGCTGATTTTCGAGGCGTGGCTGCCAGCGGTCGCAGAATTGTTCAATCACTCCGGGTGGTTTTTGATGGACGGCATCCGCGTGGCGAGCAGTTGGTGCGCGGGTTGGCCGGGCGCGTTTCAATACGTCGCGGCGCCAACGTGGTTCGGCATCGGCGCATATTATTTTTTCCTGCTCGCGCTGGTGACAGGCTGGCTGTGGCGCGGGCAACGGCTGCTTAAAATTTCCGGCGCGGTAATTTTGCTCGGCGCGTGGGCGGTGAACTTTTACGCGAACGTGACGACGACGCACTTGACCGTGCTGCCGCTGGGGCCGGGCAGCGCGACGTTCTGCGACGCACCGGGAGCGGCGACGGACGCGCTGATTGATTGCGGCAACGAAGTCCCGGCGGATTACACGCTCAAACCGTTCTTGCGCTCGCACGGCGTGGATCGGTTGCCGCGCTTGTTGCTCACGCACGGCGATTCGGCGCGCGTGGGCGGCGCGGCACGCATCATCGAACTCTTCGCGCCAGAGGAAGTGCTGACCAGCCACGCGCCCTCGCGGTCGCCGGTGTATCGGCAAGTCATCGCGCAACTGGAACGCGACCAGCGGACGTGGCACAAGGTGGCGCGCAGCGATCACTTCGGCAGTTGGCTCGTGCTGCATCCGGAGCGCGCGGAAAAATTTCCCGAGGCGGACGACAACGCGGTGGTGTTGATGGGGATTTTCCAAGGTGTGCGCGTGTTGCTACTCTCCGATTTGGGCGTGGCGGGACAGGCGGCGTTGCTCGCGCGGCAGGGAGATTTGCAGGCGGAAGTCGTGGTGCTGGGAATTCCGCAGCACGGCGAACCGATGAACAACGTGTTGCTCAACGCCATCAACCCTCGCCTCATCATCGTGACCGACGCGGAAACTCCGCCCGCGCGGCGCGCGTCCGCAGCCGTGCGGGAGCGGCTGGGCAAATGGGGTGTGCCGGTGGTCTACTTGCGGCAAACCGGCGCGGCCAAGCTGGACATCACCGGCGGCAGTTGGCGCGTGGAGACAATGGACGGGCAACGGTGGAAATTCTGAACGGCGGCGCGCGACGTGCGCTAGCGCGCCCGCGCGCGGGACACGGACACCGAGACGTGCGCCGCTTCTTTGATGATGAACTTCTTCACCTCGACCGTGACCGACTGCGGCCGAAACCGCTGCAAGATTTCTTCGGCAATATTCACCGCGAGCGTTTCGAGCAACTTCCAAGTGCGCTGCTCACCGTATTTTTGCAGCCACTGCGTCACCGCGAAATAATCAATCGTCCGACCGACTTGATCCGTGCGCGCCGCTTGCCCGAAATCGTGCAGCATCGTGATTGTGAGCGTCAGCCGTTGCGGGTGCGCGCGCTCTTCGTCCGGCACGCCGATGCGGTAATTCACTTCGAGGTCGGTGATTTTGATTTGGTCGGCCATGATTTTATTTCTGCGCGACGGCTTCGAGCAACACGCGCGTGGGCTGGTTGAGCGCGAGCGTCATCGCCTCGGCCAACGTCACCCAGCGGAACTCCCGCGCTTCGTCATTGAGCTTCACGTCCACGCTGCCGGTGACGCAGCAGGTGTAGTTGAGCAGCACGAAGTGCGCGTCGCGATAGAATTCTTTGGAGTGAATGCTGTCCTGCGCCAGCACGAAGCGGATGTCCGTGACGGCGAGATTCGTTTCCTCCTGCAACTCGCGGCGCAACGCCGTCTCGCTCGGCTCCGCCCACTTAATTTTGCCGCCGGGAATACCCCAGAGATTCGACCACTTGTGGGTGCGCACGAGCAAAACATTTTCTCCCGCCGCGTCGAAAATCAGCGCGCCGACCGTCGCAATCGGCATCGGTTCCGACGCGTCCGGGTCGCGCAATTCCATGTCGTTGCGCTGCAAAATTTCCTGTAATTCGCCCAGATGTTCGCAGATCAAATCGGGATGCGCGTGGCGGAGTTGCGAGAGCGTGTTGTAGCCCGTCAAGACCGCACACGAGTGCACGCCGCCGTGCTTGGCCGTCTCGATGTCGTGCTCCATGTCGCCGATGAACATCGTCTCGTCGGCCACCAGATTATGCTCGGCGAGGATGTCGTGAATTTTTTTGCGCTTGTCCACGATGCCGATGTAAGGCGTGTCAATGAAATGGCCGAGCTTGGTTTGCTTGGACTGCACCGCCCAATGTTCGGCGGCCACGGTGGAGAGCAGAAAGGTGCGGATTTTTTTCGTGCGGCAAAATTCCAAGAACTTCCGCGCGTGCGGCAACTCCACCACCGAATCCTGCACTTGGCGGAAACGCCCGTGGAACCATTCCTCAAGCTGCGGCAGTTGGATGTGCGGCGTGTGTTGATCGTAGAACAGCGTGAACGGCAGTCGGAAATCCGCACGAAACTGATCGAGCGTGAGTTCGGGACGCCCGGCTTGCGCGAGGACGTGGTTGCTGGCGATCCACACGGCGGGCAAATCGTCGGCTAACGTGCCGGACCAATCGAAGATGATGTTGCGAATCACGTCGGCAGTGTAGCGCGACGAGGCGTGGAGGAAAAAGCGGAAAGCTGGAAAAAAGCAGATGGGAGATTGGAGATCGGAGATGGGGCAGCAGAAATTACGCTATTCGGCTCAAAGGTTGAAGCTCCACTGCGACGCCCCCAACTTCCATCTCCTATTCCCCCACCCCTCACACGCGCAAATAAACGTAGACCGCAAACACCACCGCACACAAACCCGCCACCGCCGCAATCACCCACAGGAACGTCCGCTTCTGCGCGGCAATGGAGAACGTGGACACGATGACCGCCGCCTGCGCCGCGAGCATCCCGAAGAAAAATTTCCCGCTACGCCGATGATGCCGCTCGGCGGAAATATTATTCACCCGCACTTGCAACTCGTAGAGGCTGGCGACGCTTTGATTCAACCGCGCTTCCGTCTCGTAACGCGCCGCGTTGAAGCGCAGATGTGCGGCCGAGAAATTCTTGAACGCGCTTTGGTCGCTGTGCGCGAGCGTATCGCCGAGTTGGTCCACGGCGGTGTTGAGCGGCTTGAACGCGGTGTCGAAATCCAGAGCGCTTTGTTTGGCGGCGAGCAGCGCGGACGCGAGCGCGGCTGGCTTCACCGCTTTGAGTGCCACCGTGATTTCTTCTTCGGGACGGGAATTTTCTAAAGCCATCAACGCGCTTTGCACCGCCGCATCAAATTGCGGAGCGACGGGCGTGGGTAATTCGCCGTGGGCGAGCGCGGCGTTGATGGCGGCATCGTCCCCTGTGAACGCCGCCACCTCGCTCGTGGCGTGGAGCAGTTCCAGCGAGTTGCGCGCGAGGGCGGCGCGCAATTTCTTTGCCTGAAAATAGCTCCATTGATCGCCCGCCTTGCTCTGGAGTTGCGCGGCGTAGGCACGGTCATACTGCGCACGCGTCATCTCGCTCGATGCCAACCCCGCAAGCAGCGTGGCGATGACCGTCATGATGACGGGCGTGGACATGAGGATTTTGCCCCACTGATTTTGCGGCACGTCCTTGGCGAGTTCCGCCGGGATTTTCATTTTCATCGGCACGGAAGATAAACCGCGCGCGCCCGCGAGGCAACGCAGCGGAAAAGATGTTTCGCGCGCAGGCCAGCGACCCAACCGACCATCTTCAAGTCCCATCTTTTGAATCTGCGCGAATCTGCGTCCATCTATGGTTCAGATTATTTCACTAACCGCAGCGTGAGCGGGTAACGGTAGAATTTCTCCTCGGAAGCCTGCATCGCCGCGATAATCGCCAGCACAAGCGTGCCGAGCGCGATGAGCGCGCAAACCGGCACGAACACCAACAGGAATAGAAAATTCACCAGCGGAATGAGCAGCAACACGAGGGCGAACGGCGCACAGCCCACACCCAGCAGAAAAATGGTGAGGTGAAAATTCAACGTCTCGCGCGCGTGCGCGGCCACGTTCTCCGACTCGCCTTTTTTCACCAGCCAGATGATGAGCGGCAAAATCAAGCCCACGCCAAGGAACGTCGAAAGATGGCAGAGCACGACGAGCAGTTTGTCATGGCTGTCGGTTTTCACCGGCGCGGCAGGTGCGATGGGCAGCGGGGTTTCCATGGCGAGAACGAATCAAATCTGCTGCGCAACAGCAAGGAGTTAATCGGAACTAGAAACGATGATTGAACTCCATGTTCGCGATGTTCACCCCGCCCAAGCCAGCCAGCAACATTGCCAACAGAGTCCCGCCGATGAACACCGCCGGGCGTCCGAGTTCAGGCCAACTTGAATCAAGCTCATCAGAACGAAACAGGAATTCCAGCGCGTAGGCGAACGAGTAGCAGACATTCGCTCCCAGCGCAGCCAAGCCGAGCCAGAACCAAAGGAAAACGTAGTGCATTTTCGGCAAGTCGCCCGCAAACACAACGGTGCTTGCCACGGCATAGCCAACCAACGACGGTGGCATGAGCGCGAGGTTGTAAATGATGCGGCGACGCTCCCAGTATCGAATGGCCTCCTTGCGGAACACATCTGAATTGCTCATGGGCGCGACGCTATTCATGGTGTTGCGGCAAGTCCAGTGAAGTTTCGTCGGTGAGCGCGCCGGGTGAAGCGAGGGTCCGACTAGATTGCTCTGCGGAGTAACCTTTGACTTGCCGCGCGCGGCTGGCTATTTACCCGGCATGAAAACGTTTCCCGCCGTCCGTTTTTCTTCTGCGTTCACCACTGCGCTGCTCGCGTCCGTCCTCACGGCGTCCGCCGCGCAGACATTTCGCGTGGCGGAATACAACGTGGAAAATTATCTCGACGCGCCGACGGAGACGCGCAAGTTCGTGAAGTCCGCCGAGGCTAAAGCCAAAATCCGCGAGTCCATCAAAGCCGCCAACCCCGATGTGCTCGCGCTCGAAGAAATGGGGACGACCAACGCGCTGCTCGAACTCCAAGCGTCGCTCAAAGCCGACGGCCTCGACTTGCCGTTCTGGGAACACATCAGCGGTTATGACACGAACATCCATGTCGCGGTGTTGAGCAAGTTTCCGTTCACCGCGCGCCGCCCGCATACGAACGACGTGTTTCTGCTAAACGGTCGGCGTTTCGACGTGAGCCGGGGGTTTGCGGAAGTGGATGTGCAGGTCAGCACGAATTTTCAATTCACATTGCTCGCCGCGCATTTGAAATCCAAACGTCCCGTCGGCAGCGCGGATGAAGCGGAGTTGCGCGTGGAGGAAGCCAAGCTCTTCCGCGAAAAAGTGGACGCGCTTTTCCACGCCAATCCTGCCGCCAAACTCATCGTCCTCGGCGATTTCAACGACACGCACGACAGCAAAGCCATCAAAGAAGTCGTCGGCAAAAATAAATTCAAGCTCGTGGACACGCGCCCCGCCGAGCGGAACGGCGACACGTCCGCCGTCGTGCCGCACCGCGAACCGCGCCGGGTGATGTGGACGCATTATTTTGCCGTGGAGGATACTTATTCGCGGATTGATTACATCTTGTTGAGCCCCGCGCTGGAAAAATTCTGGAACCAAGACGCCACGCATATCGTCACTGTGCCGGACTGGGGCGTGGGTTCAGATCACCGCCCGCTCGTGGCGGAATTTACCGTGGAGTAGAACTTTCACGGAGCCATGTGCGGCAGCGTGTTCGTGACGAAGCCTTGCACTTGCGCGGCGTTGAAATGACCGGCTTGCGCCGCCGTCGCGGCCAAGCCGCTCGCAAACGCCGTCGCGGAAGAAGTTCCCGCCACCACCCACGAGTTGCCCTCGAAGCAAACTTGGCTCGTGCCGGGCGCGACGACGTCCACAAAGCTGCCGTGGTTCGCGTAACTCGCGGTCGTGCCGTTACGGTTGCCCGCCGTCACCGCGATGACTTGTGGATACGCCGCCGGATACGTCGGCGTGGTGACAGGTTCGTTGCCCGCCGCCGCAAGGAACACCACACCTTGCGCGCTCGCGCGCGCGATGACGGTTTGCAAAAAAGTAGAATCGCCCTGACTGCCGAGGCTCAAGTTGATGATGTTCGCGCCCGCGTTCACGGCGGCGTAAATGCCGTTGGCCACATTGAACGTGGTGGTGGTCGCGCTCGCGCCGTAGACATTCACCGGCAGAATTTTCGCTTGGCCGTTCGACGCTTTCACAATCGTGTAAGCCATGGACGCGCCGTGGTCGGGGCTGCTCGCGGCGGGCGCAGTGCTGCCGGTGACGTTGAGGCCGGGCGCGACGTAGCCGCTCAAGCCGCAGTAATTATTCGCGTCAAAGCCGGTGTCAATGAGGCCAATCGTCGGCGCGCCGCTGCCGAGTGGTTTGGCGTTCAAGGTCGGCAAACTGTTGCCCGCGTAGTTCGCGGGCGCGATGGGTTCGGTCATGTGATAATTAAAATCCACGGAGGCCACGGACGAATTGTTTTTCAGCGCGGCGAGCGCGGCGTCCGTCGTGGCGGCGTCGGGAAATTCCAACAGGTAGGTGTCCAAGCCCGCTGCGCGCCCGATGACTTTTGCGCCGAGCTTGGCGGCGAGCGCGTAGATGTCCGTGCCAGGCTTGACGGTCACGACGAGTTGGTTCGCGATGGGCGCGGCGGTATCGTCGGCAGGAATGTGAATCTCGACGCGACGCACACGCTCCGTGGCGGCGTGGAGCGAGGTGTGAAAAACGTAGAGGTGCGGTGCGGCGTTGGACTGCGGCACGAGCGCGTAACTCAAATCGCCGAGCAGCGAACGCAAGCCGTCGCCCATGGGCTGGTTCTTGAAGCGCGCGGAAACGGTGCGCGTGGTTCCCGGCTCCACAAAAACTTCCCAGCCAGTCGCGCCGGTGATTTTTTCCAGCAACTCGCCAAGCGGACGTTCGTCCAGTGCGACGGTGAGGCGTTCGGTCTTGGCGTTCCACGCGACGGAGTTTTCCGCGCGCGCCATCGCCGCACCAAGGCACACGACAGCGAGGGCGAGTAGGAGAATTTTTTTGAGCGGCACGGCGTTCAAGACAGTCACGGGGGGTTGGATGGTTACAGACCGCGAACGTTCAAAGTGTGCCTGAGTCTGCGCGGTGATGCAATGTGCGCGCGGGCGGCAATGCTAACCGCAAACCCCGCCGTTGCTTTCGCCGCCGCGCCGCGTTACTGTGCGGCCAAGGAGTTTACCAAGATGCACCGCTGTTTCCGATTCGTTCCCGTTGCGCTCGCGCTCGCTTGCTTTTTTGCCACTACCGTCGGCGCGCAGACCACCAACGTCCGCATCATGGCGGCCAACCTCAACGGCAACGTTCAAAGCATTCAGCCGAACGAGATCAATATCTACAAAGGTCTCAAGCCCGACGTGCTCTGCGTGCAGGAGTTCAATTACAACAACAACACCGCCGCCGATTTTCGCGCGTTGCTCGACGACGCATTCGGCACGAACTACAGCTATTTCCGCGAGTCCGGCAGCGGCCTGCAAATTCCCAACGGCATCATCAGCCGTTATCCGATTATTGCCTCGGGCCGCTGGGTGGACACGCAAGTTTCCAATCGCGGCTTCGCGTGGGCGCGCATTGATCTCCCCGGCACGAACGATCTCTACGCCGTGAGCGTCCACTTGCTCACCAGCGATTCCGGCACGCGCAACACCGAGGCGACGAATCTCAAAGCCCTCATCCTCGCGAATTTTCCGACGAACGCGTGGATTGTCATCGGCGGCGATTTCAACACGACCTCGCGCAGTGAAGCCGCCCTCACCACACTCGCCAGCCTCTGCCTCGACAAACCCGTCCCCACCGACGCCGAATCCGGCGGCGATTTCGACACCAACAACGGCCGCAACAAACCTTACGACTACGTCCTCATCAGTTCGCCCATGACAAACTTTCTGACGAACGTCGTCTTCGCCTCGCACAGTTTCAGCAACGGCCTCGTGTTCGATTCGCGCGTCTACACGCCGCTCACCGACGTGCCGCCCGTGGTCTCCAGCGATTCCAGCGCGGCGCAGCACATGGCCATCCTCAAAGATTTCGCCGTCCCCACCGGCGGCAGCAACGCCCTGACCGCGCCCGTCATTTCCTCGCAGCCGCAGAGCCTGACCATCGCCGTCAGCGCGACCGCTAACTTCGCCGTCACTGCCACGGGAACCGCGCCGCTCGCGTATCAATGGCAACGCAACGGCACAAATATTTCTAGCGCGAACACCAATACCTACACGCTCGCCAACGCGCAAACGACCAACAACGGCAACTTCACCGTCATCATCACCAACAGCGCGGGCAGCGTCACCAGCAGCGTCGCCACGCTCACCGTTTCCAACACCGCGCCGAGCATCGTGACCAATCCCGCGCCGCTCGCCATCTACACCGGCCAGACCGCCGCGTTCACCGTCACCGCTGCGGGAACTGCGCCGCTCGCTTACCAATGGCGCTTTAACGGCACGAATATTTCCAGTGCCACGAACGCCGACTACAGCTTCAATAACGCCCAACTCACCAACGCCGGCAACTATACCGTGGTCGTCACGAATTCCATCGGCAGCGTCACGAGTGCTGTCGCCGCGCTCACCGTCAGCAACGCCGCGCCCGCCGTCACCACGCAACCCACGTCCGCGAGCGTGAACGTCGGCGACGCCGCGAACTTCTTCGTCGCCGCCAGCGGAACCGCGCCGCTGGATTACCAATGGCGTTTCAACGGCGTGGACATTGTCGGCGCGAACGCCACGAATTATTCGCTCACGAATATTCAACTCACAAACGCCGGAAATTACACCGTCGTCATCACGAATATTTCCGGCAGCGTCACCAGCAGCGTCGCGGGGTTGACGGTCAGCACGAATACCACCGGCATCCTCGCGCAATGGAATTTCAACAGCAACCCCGCCGACGGCAGCACGACCACCGGCACGACCAGCCCCTCCGTCGGCAGCGGCACGGCGTCCACCATTGGCGGCGTGACCTCCAGTTTTGTCGGCGGCGGCGGCGCAGATACCACTGCCACGGACAACTCCGCGTGGACGACCACCAGTTACCCCGCCGCGAGCGCAAATAACAAAACCGCCGGAACACAATTCGCCGTCAGCACCGTCGGCAAGCAAAACATTTCCGTGAGCTGGAGTTCGCAGGCGAGTAACACCGGCAGCAAATACGGACGCCTGCAATACACGACCAACGGCACGGACTTCATTGATTTCAGTTCCCCCGTAACCAACGCCATCGCCTTTTCCACGCGCACCAATAGCCTCGCCGCCGTTGCTGGCGCGAACAACAACGTCAACTTCGCCGTCCGCCTCGTCACGGAATTTGAGAGCACTGCCATCGGCAGCGCAACCGCCAGCTACGTCGGAGCCGGGACGACTTACGGCACGGGCGGCACAATGCGATTCGACCTGGTCACGATTTCCGGCAGCGCACTTGCCGCCACGAATCCGCCCGCGTCCGTGCCGCAACTCACCGCGCCCACTTTCTCCAGCAACCAATTTTCTTTCACCGTCACCGGCACGGCCACGACCAACTACGCCGTGCAAGCCAGCACCAACCTCGCGGTGACCAACAGTTGGACGGCGCTCGTCACCAACTCCGCGCCGTTCACCTACACGCAAAGTAACGCCACCAGTTTTCCGCTCCGTTTCTTCCGCGCCATGCTGCCGTGAGTTGACCCCGCCGCCGTTTTCCCGTTTGCTTTCCCGGTGACTCCCGCCCATCCACCTCGCCGCCCATCCGTGCTTTACGGCGCACTGCTCTGGCGGTTCGCGCTCGCTTGCACCCGTGCGTGGCCGGAAAAATTTACCCGCGCCACGCTCAATGTCCTCGCGGCGATTTACTGGACGTTCGCCCGCCAACGCCGCGCCGTGCTGCGACAAAATCTGTTGCCGCTCGTGAACCACGACCCCGCCGCCGCCGCGCACGCGGAAAAAAAATTACGACAAAATTTCTCCCGCAAACTCGCCGACCTCTGGCGGCACGAAGCCGGTTTATCCGTAGCGCAGCTGGTCGAACACGCGAGCGGCTGGGAAAATTTTCTCGCGGCGCAAAAAAAACATCACGGCGTCCTGTTCGTCACGCCGCACCTCGGCAACTGGGAATTCGGCGCGCTCATCATGCGCCGACGCGGCTTGTCCGTGCACGCCATCTCGCTCGCAGAACCGAGCCGCGACTTCACCGAACTGCGCCGCGCCGCCCGTGCCCGCACCGGCGTCGAAACGCTCGTCATCGGCGAAGACCCCTTCGGCGCGGTGCAAATCATCCGCGTGCTTGAAGCCGGCGGCACGGTGGCGCTGCTGCTCGACCGCCCGCCCGTTCGCAGTGCCGTGACGGTGAATTTCTGCGGGCAAGATTTTTCCGCATCCGTCGCCGCCGCCGAGTTCGCCCGCGCGAGCGGCTGCGCGCTCCTGCCCACTTACATCGTGTGGCGCAACGGCAAATACGAGGCGCACATTTTGCCCGCCGTGGATTACGACCGTCCCGCACTGCGCGACCGCTCCGCCCGCCACGCGCTCACGCAAGAAATCCTCCGTGCCTTCGAGTCAATCGTGCGGCAACATCCTGACCAGTGGTATCACTTTGTGCCAGTGTGGCCGGAGGAAAAACTCGCGTGAATTTCACGACTGCAAATTTCAATCCGCCCGCCAGCGCCGACGACGTTTGGGCGTTGCTCGCCAAAAATTCTGTGCCGCTCGCCGCCGCGCGCGTGTCGCTCGCGGACGCCGCCGGACGGATTTTACGCGAGGACGTTTGTGCGCCAGAAGATCAACCCGCATTTGACCGCTCGTCCGTGGATGGTTTTGCCGTGCGCCTCGATGACGCGGCGGAAAGTTTTTGCGTCGTGGACGAAATCCGCGCGGGCGACTGGAAGCCGCGCACGTTGCAACCCGGCGAAGCCGTCCGCCTCGCCACCGGCGGCGCACTGCCCAGCGACGGCTTGCAAGTGGTGATGAAGGAAGACGTGACGCTCGACGGCTCCACGCTGCACGTCACGCGCCGCAGCCGTGCGACGAACATTCGCGTGCGCGGCGAAGACGCGCGGCGCGAGCAGGTTTTGTTGTCGGCGGGCGCGGAACTTTCGCCCGGCGCGCTGGCGCTGCTCGCGAGCGTGGGCGCAGCGCAACCGCTCGTGACCCGACTGCCGCGCGTGTTGCATTTGGCCACCGGCAACGAAATTGTTGCGCCCGACCAGACGCCGGCGCGCGGACAAATCCGCGATTCCAATTCCACGCTCGTGCGCGCCTTCGTCCGTCACTGGAACGCCGCGCTCGTCCAACAGCGTTTGCCCGAAGACGAATCCGCCGTGCGCGCGGTGCTAGGAAGTTTTTTTGAAAAACCAGCCGCTCTCCCTCTCCCTAGCCCTCTCCCGCTGGGAGAGGGAACCGACAGCCGCGCACTCAAAAATTCAGACGCGACGCGCGCCAGCGACGCCACCGAACTCGCCAAAACGCGGCAAACACATCTCCCTCTCCCAGCGG
>JBJOPC010000338.1:0-5444 GCA_046050965.1 Verrucomicrobiota bacterium
GCGCTCAAACGCAAGTTGCTCGAAACCGCGTTCGCCAACTTTCTCAAAAAACATTTCAACAAAGATACCAAACGCGCCGCGCAGTTCCGCGCGTTCATGGCCGAGAACGCCGAGTGGCTCGCCGACTACGCGCTCTTCCGCGCGCTCGCCGAACTCCACGGCTCGCCCGCGTGGGATCGCTGGCCGGACGCGCAACGCGACCCGCGCCGCGCCCGCACTTGGCTGCTCGCGCTCGCCGACAAACAGCGCGACGCCCTCACGCGCTCGCAACTTTTCTTCGCTTACGTCCAGTGGATTGCGTTCGCGCAATGGCAGGCGGTGAAAAATTACGGCAGTAGCAAAAAGGTTTATTTGATGGGCGACATTCCGTTCGGCGTCGGGCGTTACAGCGCAGACGTGTGGGCGAACCGCAACGTCTTCGACCTCGACTGGAGCGGCGGCGCGCCGCCGGAAAAAACTTTCAAGGTGGACGCCTTCACCGAAAAATGGGGCCAGAACTGGGGCATCCCGAACTACCGTTGGGACGAACTGCGCCGCCAAGATTTCGCGTGGTGGCGCACCCGCGTGGGCAACATCCAAAAAGTTTTTCACCTCTACCGGATTGACCACGTCCTCGGATTTTTCCGCATCTACTCGTTTCCGTGGACGCCCGACCGCAACGCCGAATTTCTCCCGCTCACCGAACACGAGGCGCAGGAAAAAACCGGCGGACGCCTCCCCGGTTTCAAGCAACACCCCGACGACACCCACGAACACAAAGCCGTCAACCAAGCGCAAGGCGAAGAACTCCTGCGCGTGGTGCTCGAAGGCTCCGGCGAGACCACCGTCGTGGCCGAGGACTTGGGCTGCGTGCCGGATTACATCGCGCCCACGCTGGACAAACTGGGCATTCCCGGTTTCCGCATTCCCATGTTGTTCCGCGAGCACGACGGCAGTTATTCGCCTCCGAAAAATTATCCGCGTCTCTCGCTCGCGCAACCCGCCACGCACGATCACCCGCCGCTCGCCGCGCTCTGGCAAGATTGCTGGACTAATATTGACGCGGGATTTGATGTCGAAAACCAACGCCGCGAACTCGCGCACATGATGGCCTTCGCCGGACTCGTGGACGAAGCACCGCCGCGTGAATTTTCTGCGCGCGTCCACGAAGGTTTCACGCGCGCCATCGTCGAGTCGAACTCTTGGCTCGCCGTGCTGCAAATCCAAGATGTGTTCGCCGACACCGCGCGTTTCAACACTCCCGGCTCCGTCTCGCAAGCCAACTGGTCCGCGCGCCTGCCGCAAACCGTGAAGCAACTCGACAAGTCGCCCGCGCTGCTCGCCAAAACCAAAATGTTCTGCGCCCTCGCGCAAGCGGCTGGACGCACAGCCTGACGACGCCGATTGGAGTTCCGCCTTCTGGCGGTCAGGCGAACCAGTTTGCCGCGCAGACAACCGCCGACAACCGAAGCGCGCGCTTGCAATCACCGCGCTTCCAATTCATCTTCACCGCCCGCTGCGCCCAGAGCGCGGCCATTTTTTATCATGTCACTCGAAAACGAATTCGATCTCGAAAAGTTGTTCGTCCCGCAATGGGCGCAACCCACTCCCGCCAACCTTAACAAATTCGCCAACCATTCCGGCGAAGATCGCGGCGTGCGCGGTGAACGCCGTGATTTCAGCGGCGGTGCTCAACGTCGCCCCGGTGGTCCGCGTCCCGGTGCAGGCGCAGGCGGTTTCGGCGGCGGTGCGCCGCGTGGCAATCGTCCCGGTGGCCCGCGTCCGGCGGGTGGCGGTCGTGGTCCCAGTGCCGGCGGCGATCGCCGCGGTGGCCCGCGCCGTGAATTTCGGCGTGATGAAAAACCGGCGGCGCCCCTGCCCTTGCCGGAACTCACCGTGAGTTTCAACGCGGAAGAAAACGGCGTGGAATCCATCGCCCGCCAAATCCGCATGAATGGCCGCGCTTACCCGTTATTCCAAATCGCGCGGATGGTTTTGCAAAAGCCGGAACGTCACTCGCTCACGTTCGGCATCAAGAAGAACGCCGAAGGCACAGCCATCCAACCGCTGTTCACTTGCGCGCTGGACGAAACGCTCTGGCTCAACGAAAATGAAGCCGTGAGCGCGACGTTGAAAAAACATTTCGCCACGTTCTACCAAGCCGACCGCATTCCGTGCGACGCGCCCAAGGGAGTTTATACCTTCGTCGCGCAGTGCGGTTTCAGCGGCGTGATTCTCGGCCCGCCGAACAATCACGATTACCAAAACAAACTTCGCAAGCTGCACACGGAACGGTTCGCCCGGATGCCGTTCGAGGCCTACAAAGCCAGCGTGAAAATCGTCAAGGACGAAGCCATCGTGAAAAAATGGATTGAAGACCAGAGCTTCAAGACCGAATACGTCTGTCTCAACGTGGCCGACGCTCCGCGCCTCGCTTCGATGGAAGAAGTGGAGAAACATTTCCGCGAGACGCACGTCGCCACCATCATCAAGCGCGTGGACACGGCGAAAATTTCCGGCGTTGCCGCGCGTAACTCGCGTTCGACCGAAATCCAGCGTCTCGTGCGCAGCGCGTGGGAAGCACAGTTCGCCTTCCCGCTCCAGATTGCCACGGACTTGAGCCGCGCGTTCTCCAACCACGGCCTGCAATTCTTCAAAGTCAACCGCACCGTCACGCACGTCTCCGTCGCCAAGCCGCAATTCTTGGACATTGATTCCACGCCCGTGTCGGACAGCATCAAGCGGCTCATCGAGTTCATCAACGCCCACCCGAAATGTTCGCGCCGCAAAATCCTCGACGCCCTCGCGCCCTCGCCCAAGGTTACCGCATCTGCGCCCGTTGAAGGCCAGCCCGCCGCTGCGCCCGTGGTTGCCGAACCGTCCGCCGAACAGACCGCCATCATCACGGATTTGCATTGGCTCATTCATCAAGGCCACGTCCTTGAATTCGCCGATGGCCGCATGGAAACCGCCAAGAAGCCCATGCCGAAACCGGTCAAGCCCGCTAAAGTTGCCGGAACCGCTGCGCCCGCTGCCGCCGAAACTGCGCCCGCGACTGCGGCGGAAGAAACCATCACCGCCGCCGAAGTTCTCGCCACCGCGAGCGCGGAAGAAATGACCGGCGCGCCCGCCGCCGAAGCCGCGCCCGAAGAAGCCGCTGCGCCCACTGCGTAACTTCGCTGAACAACCAATCACGCAAAAACGCGAGGCCGACCAGCCTCGCGTTTTTCTTTGCGCTGAAAACTCCCGCGTTGATTCATCCGGTCGTTTGAACCAGCATCGGCGCGTGGCTGGTTCAACGCATCAATCATCAAATCCTTTTCAGAAATTCGTCATGAATTTCACCGCGCTATTTCACCACGGCCAGACCTTGCCGCTCGGTCAGAATTTTTCCCGCCCGCAGCCGAAGTTGAAACCCAACGCTCCCGTCGCGCTCGTCTTTTCGCCGCACCCGGATGATGAGTGCATCATCGGCGGACTCGCGCTGCGACTGCGGCGCGAGGCGGGCTACCGCGTCGTGAACATACCCGTCACGCTCGGCAGCAAAGTCGCGCGACGCCAAACTCGACTCACGGAATTAACTCGCGCTTGTGACGCGCTTGGCTTCGAGTTAGAGCAACTCGCGCCCGGTGGACTGGAAAGAATTACTCTGACCACGCGCGCAGAAAATCCCGCGCACTGGCAAACCGCCGTGCGCGCCACCGCCGCCCTGCTCTGGCGACACCAGCCGAAAATAATTTTCTTCCCACATGTCGCCGACGGGCATCCCACGCATATCGGCACACACTGGCTCGTCATGGACGCGCTGGTGACGTTGCCTGCGAGCTTCCGCTGCACGTTCGCCGAAACGGAGTTTTGGGGACAGATGGCGACGCCGAATCTGCTCGTAGAATCCAGCGTGGCGGACGTGACGCAACTCGTCGGCGCACTCGCGTTGCACGTCGGCGAAGTGCGGCGCAATCCGTATCATCTGCGCCTGCCCGCGTGGCTGATGGACAACGTGCGGCGCGGTGCTGAACTCGTCGGCGAACGTGGCGGCAAGTCGCCAGAGTTTGTGTTCGGCACGTTGTATCGCGTTTCGAGTTGGGCGAACGGAAACGTTGCCGACTGTAAAATTCACCAACCAATTTTATCGCAGGCTGAAACGCCCAAGTTGCCACGCTAGTGCTCTGAAGAATATTCCGAGACCAAGCACACGCACCGGGTTTTGGACTTTGCTTCCCGCCCCTTTTCAGTGAGACTCACCCTTCGCTTCGGCGAATAATTTATGAAACCCCAAGTGGAAATCTATGACACGACCCTGCGCGACGGTTCGCAGGGCGAAGGCATCAATTTCTCGGTCGCGGACAAGCTCCGCATCGCCGAGAAGCTCGACGCGTTCGGGGTTCACTACATTGAAGGCGGCTGGCCGGGCAGCAATCCCAAGGACATCGAGTTCTTCGCGCAGGCCAAGAAGCGCAAATTCAAAAATGCGAAGCTCGCCGCCTTCGGCTCGACGCGCAAGAAAGCCACGCCCGTTGAACACGACGATCAAGTGTGTTTGCTCATCGAAGCAGGCACACCTGTCGTCACGATTTACGGCAAGACTTCCATGCTGCACGTCAAAGAAGTTTTACGCTGCACGCCCGAGGAGAACCTCGCGATGATTGCCGACACCGTGAAGTTCCTCAAAGACCACGGCAAGTTCGTCATCTACGACGCCGAGCACGCGTTCGACGGCTACAAGCTCGACCGCGAATATGCGCTCGACACTTGGCGCGCGGCGGAAAAGGCGGGCGCGGATTTCGTCGTGCTGTGCGACACGAACGGCGGTTGCTTGCCGAACGAAATCGCCGCCATCACCAAGGACGCCGTCGCCAAACTGAATTGCAAAGTTGGCATCCACACGCACGACGACAGCGGCGTGGGCGTGGCGAACGCGTTGGCCGCGCTCGACGCGGGCGCGTGTCATGTGCAAGGCACGGTCAACGGCTACGGCGAGCGCACGGGCAATTGCAACATCGTCAGCGTGATTCCGCTCGTGGCGTTGAAGATGAAAAAATCCTGCGTCCCCGCAAAGTCACTCGCCAAGCTCAAAGAACTTTCCATGTTCGTGGACGAAGTTGCGAACCTGCGCCACAACCCGCGTTTGCCATGGGTCGGTTCGGCGGCGTTCGCGCACAAGGGCGGCACGCACGTCAACGCCGTGCAGAAACTCGCGTCCAGCTACGAGCACATCAATCCCGAACTCGTCGGCAACCAGCGCAATATTCTCATCAGCGACCTCGCTGGCCGCAGCAACATCGTGATGAAGGCGCACGAGCTAGGTTTCAAACTCACGAACGACACGCCAGAATTAAAACCTATCTTGAATCGCATCAAGGAACTGGAGAACGCCGGTTACGAATTTGAAGCGGCGGAAGGTTCGATGGCACTGCTCATCGCCAAGACGCTCAAGCATCGCGAACTGCCGTTCACGGTGGAAG
>JBJOPC010000339.1:0-26485 GCA_046050965.1 Verrucomicrobiota bacterium
CCGTTCCGCGACAAGGCCGAGTGGCCCAAGGAAAAATTCTCCGAGATCACCGTCGAACGCGCGCTCAAACATCCCTCGTGGGTCATGGGCCGCAAGATCACCATTGATTCCGCCACGCTCTTCAACAAAGGCCTGGAGATGATCGAAGCCCGCTGGCTGTTCGACATCGAGATGGCACGCGTCGGCGTGGTCGTGCACCGGCAGAGCATCGTGCATTCGATGGTCGAGTTCGTGGACGGCTCGCTCATCGCGCAGCTATCCACGCCGGACATGTGCCTGCCCATCCAATACGCCCTCACCTACCCCGCGCGCGCCGCCAGCGACCGCGTGCAGACCGACTTCCCCAAGATCGGCACGCTCACCTTTGAAGAGCCAGACACCGACCGCTTCCCCGCCATCGAACTCGCGCGCCGCGCCGGCGACACCTGCGGCACGATGCCCGCCGTGTTCAACGCCGCCAACGAAGTGGCCGTGGACGCCTTCGTGAACCGCCGCCTCAACTTCCCGCAAATCACCGCCACCGTCCGCCGCGTGATGGACGCGCACAAAGTCGTGGAACACCCGACGCTGGAAAAGATTCTGGAAGCGGATGCGTGGGCGAGGAAAGAGGCGGCGAAGATTTAACGCAAAGGATGAAAACCCATTTACTGACTTGGAATCCTCGGCGGTGGCATTGGGACGACCTTGCTGAAACCAGCGCAAAAACTTTGGCTGGCAAAGGAGTTATTGGAAGCTGGAGCTGCGGCAACACGAAGAACATTGCTCCCGGAGACAGAATCTTTTTGATGAGAGTCACCGAAGAACCGAAAGGAATCATTGGTTCTGGCTGGGTTACAAACGCGCCTCACTTGCGGCTGCACTGGGATGCAGAGAAAGCCGCAGCGGGAGTGAAATGCCTTGGCATTGACGGTGAGTGGGAGCGGCTAATCAATCCAGCGGTTGATGCTCCACTCGGCATGCAAGAGCTTCAAAAGGGAAAGTTGGCCGATTTTAATTGGACGCCGCAATCATCCGGCACACGAATTCCCGACGACATCGCAGATGAGTTGGAAGAGAAGTGGGCAGCTCATGTTGGGAAAACTTCTACGGCAATCGTGACCACAGACACGGAGCTTGCTGCGATGGAAGGTGCAGAAAGAATGGCTCTCGTCCGACACCGCAAGCGCGAGCAATCTCTTCGAGTTGCCAAAGTTGCTGCGGCTAAACAGTCCGGAAACGGCAGACTCAAATGCGAAGTGCCGGGCTGCGGATTTGATTTCGAGGCGGTGTATGGTGAACTCGGACGCGATTACGCCCAAGTGCATCACCTCAACCCGCTCGGTGACCGGACGACTCCAAGCCAAACAAAACTCGCCGACCTCGCCGTGGTCTGTGCGAATTGCCACGCGATGATTCATCGTGGCGGAAAATGTCGCCCTCTCGACAAGTTGATTCCATGAAAACTTTACGGCGGCGCGCACTTTTAATTTTGTAGGCGTCGAGGTGACGAGACTTATTTCAAATCCCCGGTTTTAGCTTTTCAGTCAGAGACTCCTCACGTCGTCTCCTACATCTTGTCCTCTCTCACCCCGGCCCTCTCCCATCCGCCTTCGCTGCGCTACGGCGCGACCAGCGGGAGAGGGAGAAGTGGTTCCTGCGTCAGGCGATTTGTGCGCGCCGGGATTCGCCATGCGGTTCGCCAAATTCACCGCGCCGCGCCGACGCGGTTTCCCTCTCCCCGGGGGAGAGGGATCAAGGGTGAGGGCGAGCGTCAAAACAAACTTACCGCTACAATCCCAAATCCTGTCGTTTTTTGCCCATCCAACCCGCCGGAAGGGGTGAAAACCACGTTTTTTGCTGTTTTTTAGGGTTTTTGAGGGAAAATGGGTTCCCGTGAGCACCTGACGGGAGTTCGGCTGGGGTTCACGGGGAGTCGGGAGAGGTTGACGGGAGTCCGTCTGGGGTTCACGGGAGTTCGGCTGGGCTTGACGGGGAGTCGGGAGCAGCTCAAGGGGAGCGGGGAGCAGTTGGCGGGAGTTCGGGTGGGGCGGACGGGCAATCGCCCTAGCCGCGCGGCTGGGTGTAGAGTTCGCCGCCTTCGAGGTGTTGCATAATCATCTCGAGGGTGCGACCGAGTGAACCTTCGTTGTTTTGCACTACGGCGAGCGCGTTTTTGCCCAACTCGGCGCGGCGCGGGGCGTCGGCGAGGAGTTCGGCGAAAACTTTTTCCAACTCGGCGGCGTCGCGCACTTGCACCGCGCCGCGCGCCTCGACAAAGCTGCGGGCGATGTCCACGAAGTTCTGCATGTTGGGACCAAAGACCATCGCCTTGCCCAGCGCGCCCGGTTCGATGGGATTTTGCCCGCCTTCCGCCGTGAGGCTTTTGCCGACGAACACGACGGTGGCGGGTTCGTAAAAAAACCGCAGTTCGCCGGTGGTGTTCACCAGCAGGCATTCGACTTCGCCGGGTTGGAACTGCGAACTGACGGTCAGCTCGCTGCGGAAAACAAACTTCACGCCGCGCGACTTGAGTTCGTTGCCGACGCTCTTGGCGCGCTCGAAATGGCGCGGCACGAGCACGAGGAACAGTTCGGGAAATTTTGCTTTGAGCCGCTGGAATTGCTCGGCGAGCAAGGCTTCTTCGCCATCGTGGGTGCTACCGGCGACGAGGATTTTTGCCCCAGCGGGCAAGGCGAGTTGACGCAGCAGCGCAGGCACATCGAGCGAACGTTGGCCGTCAATCTTCGCGGCGTCGAACTTGAGATTGCCGACAATCTGCACGGCGTCCGCGCGGCAACCGAGCGCGCGCACCCGCGCGGCGTCGGCCTCGTGCTGCACGCCCACGCCAGCGAAGGAGGCGAAGAGCGGCTGGAATAATTTCGGGAAGCGCGTGTAGCCGCGAAACGATTTGTCGGAGAGCCGGGCGTTGACGAGGAAGGTGGGAATGCCGAGTGCCTGCGCGCGCCACAGGAAGTTCGGCCAGATTTCCGCTTCGATGAGCACGATGGCTTCGGGTCGCAGCAAGCTGAACGCACGGTTGACGTAGGCGCGGCGGTCAATGGGGTAATAAATTTTGCCGATGTGCGCCGGAAGTTTTTTCTGCAACTCGCCCATGCCGGTGGTCGTGGTGGTGGAGACGATGATTTTGGCGTTGGGCAGACGCGGCTCAAGCGCGCGGATGAGTTGGGTGCACAGATTCACCTCGCCGACGCTGACGGCGTGGAGCCAGATGACGTGGCGGTTGGTGATGGACTGCTTGAACTTGCTGTCGTATTTGCCGAAGCGCTGGGCGAAGCCAGCGGTCCAGTTGCCGCGCCGCCGCATCCGCCAGAAATAATACGGCGCGGATAGCACGAAAAAAATCGTGAACAGGATGTTGTAAAAAAGTCGCACGGATGAAACCCAATTGACGCGTGTGAGTTTCCGCCAAGATGAGAGCCGCTTCAATTCAGAAAGAACAAAACGCAGGTGCGCCGGTTTTCACCGGCGAACCCGCGTCCTGTGGGATCCCCATCCCAAAATCACTTACTCGGCTAGCACGGTGAAGCGCGGCGCCTTCGCCCGGATGCGTCCTTGCCGCTGCCCGGTCACCCGCGCGGCGAGCGCGAGCTCTTCAAACAAGCCCGGCAACACCAGCGTCGGATACGGCGTGAGCCACGCGAGTGCGGCCGCTTCGTTGGCCGCGCGCCGGAGCAGGACATTGGCGTCCACGCTCACGGTGCGCCCGAGTTCCAGCCGCAACAGCCGGTTCTTCAGCGCATCCAGTTCGCGCTCGGCGTGGCCGCGAAACGGCGCAGTGGGTGCGAACACTGTGGCAAACCGCCCGTCATCCGCCAAATCATTTCCTAAAATTGTTTCGTTCAAGTTCATCGTCATTCTCGCTTTCATAAAAATTGTTTTCGGTAAAAACACAAAACCCGCGACGGCCTCGGCCATCGCGGGTCAAATGTTGTAAAAATCGTTTAGAACATCATTCCCGCGCTGCCGCAAAAAACGGAGCCGCGTTGCCAAATGCAAGCGGAGCCGTGCATCGCCACGGGGCAGACAGCGGATTTGATTGTCGTGTTCAGTTTCATCAGACGCGCAGAGGGAACTATAAACGCGGACGAATGTCAATGTTTGGCTCTGGCTGGGCTCGCTTATTCCTAATCCTACTCGTAATCGTAATCCTCAAAACAAAAACGACTATGATTACGAGTAGGATTAAGATTAGGACTTTTCACCCCTGCCAAGCCGAAGCTTGAACTCCCGTCCGCCGCAAAACATCATGCGGCCATGCCACGTTTTTTTCTCCTGCTCGCCGCACTGCTGCTCGCGTTGCCCGTCAGTGCTGCTGACTCCACGCCTGCCGACGCCGCGCTTGCCGATTACTTCCACCACGAAACCGCCGCGCTCGCCGAACGCAGCCCCACGCCGATAAAAAATCCCGCCGACTGGCCGACGCAGCGTGCCGAGTTGCGCGCGCAATTGCAGGAGATGCTCGGCCTCACGCCGCTGCCCGCGCGCACGGACTTGCATGCGACCGTCACCGGCGTGTTCACGAACGACGCGTTCACGATGGAAAAAATTTATTTTGAGGCGTCGCCCAAACTTTATTGCACGGCGAATCTTTTTATCCCGCGCGGCCTCACTAATCCCGCGCCGACGGTGCTTTACGAGTGCGGCCATTTTCGGCTGTTCACCAACGGCATCAGCTACGGCAACAAAGCCGCGTATCAACTCGACGGTGCGTGGTTCGCGCGTCACGGCTACGTCTGCCTCGTCACCGACACCTTGCTTGCGGGCGAAGTGCAAGGCACACACACCGGCACGCGCGACAAAGGTCAATGGTGGTGGAACTCACGCGGCTACACGCCAGCGGGCGTGGAAGCGTGGATTGGCATTCGCTCGCTCGACTATCTCTGCACACGACCGGAAGTGGACACGAATCGCTTCGGCGTAACCGGCCATTCCGGCGGCGGCGCATATTCGTGGACCGTCACCGCACTCGACGACCGCATCAAAGTCGCCGCCCCGCTCGCAGGCATGGCCGACCTCACGAGTCACATTGACGACGGCGTGATTGACAGCCATTGCGACTGCAATTTTTTCCAAAACATCTACCGCTGGGATTTTCCGCAACTCGCCGCACTCGCCGCGCCGCGTCCGCTGCTGCTCGGCGGCACGGACAACGACCGTTTGTTCAACCTGTCTAACACCGTTCGCCTCCACGAAAAAATCCGCCGCGTGTATGCGCAACTCGGCGCGACCAACAATTTTGCGCTCGCCCTCGCGCCCGGCCCGCACGATGAAGTGCCGGAACTGCGCCTCGCTGTGCTGCGCTGGTTCGATCGCCATCTCAAAGGCGTAACCAAGGCGAACGAGCAGCCCATCACCGTGGACGCCGTGAAATATTTTACGCCCGAGCAAGTCCGCGTGTTCGTCACGTTGCCGACAGACGCCATCAACACGAACATCGCCGAGACGTTTGAGCCAGATTTTCGTAGCCGCCGACGTGAGGAGGCGCAAACCAATTCTTCGACGTCCGATAAAACAGGTCAGAGCCTTCTCACGTCGGCGGCTATGCCGGAGGAATTGCGCGCCACGCTACGCGCGAAAGTTTTCGGCGGTTGGCCGGACGATACACTGCCGCTGGAACCGAAGCGCGTCTTTGCCACCGAACGCGACGGCGTGAAATTCAGCGCGTGGGATTTCGCCAGCCAGCACGACGTGCCGCTGCGACTTTACCTGTTTGAAAATGCCAAAACTCCGGCGGCCAATGTTTCGCTCACAGTTTTGGACGCTGCCGGTTGGACGAACTGGTTCAGTTCTGTCAGCGCCAAATTCAGCAACGAGTTGGCAGATGAAATAAAGACTGTTGGTGGCCGCGCGTTGCCGCGCGCGGAGGCTGACCAGCAGGTCAGCCCTACCAGCGCAAAGACCCTCGCCTTCCTCGCGCCGCGCGGCGTGGGTTTGATCGCGTGGTCGGGCGACGACAAGGCACTCACCAAAATCCGCCGCCGCTTCATGGCCGTGGGCGAGACGCTTGACTCTATGCGCGTGTGGGACATCCGCCGCGCGATTCAAACCCTGCACTTCGTCCGCGACAGCGAAACTGCGACTGTTGAATTAAAAGCCGACGGCGCGATGGCCGTGAACGCGCTCTACGCCGCACTGTTCGAGCCGGGCGTAAAAAAACTTTCGCTCACCAACCTGCCCGCGTCGCAAATCACCGGGCCAGATTATCTCGGCGTGTTGAAATACACCGACGTGCCGCAAGTGCTGGAAGCGGTGAAGCAAACCGCGCGCGTGGAGTAGTTGCACAACGTTTTGGGGTGCGGCGACACGTCGCCGCTTTCCGACCGAGAGACATGTCTCCCAGTTCCAAAGCGCGGTCATGCCCGCGCACTCCAAAGCAGGACGCGCTTTCGCCAATCTACGCTCATCAACGTTTCAAAAACTGCCGATGCTTCGCGAACACGCCGCGCAGCGAGCGCGACAAATCGTCCTGCAACGCCTGCAATTCGCGATACGCGGCGACCGCATCTTTTTTTGGCGTGGCGGTCTCGGCGCGATTCAATGTCACGAACTTGTCCGTGATGTCGCTGATGCAGATTTTCTCGCCGTGCTGTTGCCGCCAGCACCAGAGTGCCTGCAACGCCGCGCCGTAAGCCGCGCCTTCACTGACTTTGAGCGTCACAACTTCCGCGTTGAAAACGTCCGCCATGATTTGCCGCCAGAGTTTGGATTTCGCGCCGCCGCCGGTCGCGCGAATTTGCTTTGCCTTCACGCCGAGCGTGGCGAGACGGCGCAAACCGTAGTTCATGCCGAGCGTTACGCCTTCCATCGCGGCGCGGCAATAGTTGCTCGCGCGAAAAGTCCGCGTGTTGATGCCGAGCATCGCGCCCGTGCCGTCGGGGACGTTCGGCGTGCGCTCGCCTTCGAGATACGGCAGCAGCAGCAAACCACCCGCGCCGGGCGCGACTTTCGCCGCCTTCGCCTCGAACTGTTCGTGCGTGTAGCCAAAATCTTTGCGCATCATCTCGGTCGCAACCGTGACGTTCATCGTGCAGAGCAACGGCAGCCAGCGATTAGTCGAGTCGCAGAACGCGGCAATCTCGCCCGCCGGGTCAACGACCGGCTTGTCCGCGCACGCGTAGATCGTCCCGCTCGTGCCGAAGCTCGCGGTCACGATGCCTGCGCGCGTGTTGCCCGTGCCGATCGCGCCCATCATGTTGTCGCCGCCGCCCGCGCTGACGAGGATGCCGGGATTCAGGCCGAGTTCCTTTGCGGTCGCGGCGGAAAGTTTTCCGGCGGGTTCATCGGAAGAAATCAAGCGCGGCAATTTTTCTGCGAGCGCAGAATCAATCGCCTTCAACGCCGCCGCGCTCCACGCGCGCTTGCGCACATCGAGCAACGCTGTGCCGCTGGCATCGCCGAACTCCATCACGCGCTCGCCGGTCAGCCAGAAGTTCAAGTAGTCGTGCGGCAGCAGAACCGTGGCGAGCTTGGCGAAATTTTTCGGCTCGTGCTTTTTCAGCCACAGAATTTTCGGCGCGGTGAAGCCGGGCAGCACGGCGTTGCCGATCGCAGCGATGGTTTTCTTCGCGCCGCCGAGCTTCGCCGTGATTTCGGCGCACTCGGCCTGTGTGGTGGTGTCGCACCACAGTTTCGCGGGGCGGATGACCGCGCCGGATTTGTCCAGCGGCACGAAGCCGTGCTGCTGCCCGCTCACGCCGATGGCGACGATTTCGCCCGCGCTGGCCTTGGCGATTTTGAGCGCAGCCTGAATGGCTTTGCGCGTGGCCGCAACCCAGTCGCGTGGATGCTGCTCCTTCGCGCCGGGCGGCAAGTTGGAAATCAAATCGTAAGCCGCCGCGCCCGCGCCGAGGACTTTGCCGCTGCGTGCGTCCACAACGAGCGCCTTGGTGGATTGCGTGCCGCTGTCGATGCCGATGAGAAGTTGTCGCATAGAAAATGTTTAACCACGAAGCAGACGAAACACACGCAAAGTTTTTTAGACAACCCGTCCGGCGCGAATTCGCCAATTGACAGTTGGCGTTTCAAAAATAGACTTCGCGCCCGGCTCAAAAAGGAAACCGTGCCCGCACGCGATTCCGAGCCCAGGAAGGATGTGACATAATATGAGCGAAATTAAACTCAAGAAAGGCGAGCCAGTGGATAAAGCCCTGCGCCGCCTCAAAAAGAAAGTGGACCGCGAAGGCACGTTGAAAGACGTCCGCGCGCGCCGCACTTTTGAGAAACCCAGCGCGCGTAAACGTCGCAAGATGAAAGTCTCGAAGTTCTCCGCCATGCTGGCCCGCCGCTACGCTGACTTGTAATTCCTTCCAGGAATTTTCCGCCGGGCGCAGTTCAATTGATTTGAACCGCGCCCGGTTTTTTGTTTCCCTCCCTTTGCCTCAAGCCCAACGCCTAATCAAAAATGTATTCGCTCTCTACCTGCTGGAACTCGCACCGTCACACGGACGGCCGCGCCATGCTGCGCGAGGTGCGGGACATGGGCTTTGAATTCGCGGAGCTTTCACACGGCACACGCATCAGTCTTTTGCCGGGCATCGTGGACGCGGTGGACGCGGGCGAGATGCAGATTTCCAGCGTGCATAATTTCTGTCCGCTGCCGATGGGCGTGAACCATTCCGCGCCGAACCTCTACAAATTTTCTGCCGACCGCGAGCGCGAGCGGGAACTGGCGTTGCGCCACACGTTCAAGACGCTGGAATTCGCTTCGCGTGTCAAAGCCAAAGTCGTGGTGCTGCATCTCGGCGCGGTGGAAATGCGCGATTACACCGACACGTTGCTGGAAATGGTCGGCAAGAACCAACGCGAGACCGCCAAATACGACGACCTCTGCGCCGAAGTCATCGAGAAACGCGAGTCGCGCAAAGAAGCCGCCGTCGAACGCGTCTACGATTGCCTGCGGAAAATAATTCCCGAAGCCGAGAAGCGCGGGCTGAAACTCGGCTGCGAAAACCGCGAGGCTGTAGAAGAAATTCCCTTCGAGAGCGATTTTAATTTTCTGTTCCGCGAACTGAAAAGCCCCGCGCTCGTCTACTGGCACGACACCGGCCACGCGCAAATCAAAGAGAATCTCGGCTTCATCCATCACGCGCTGCACTTGGAATCCATGCGCGACCGGTTGTTTGGTTTTCACATTCACGACGTGCAATTTCCCGGACAAGACCACTGCCAACCCGGCACGGGCTGCATTGATTTCGCTGCGTTGAAACCGTTCGTGAAGCCGGAGCATCTGAAGATTTGCGAGTTTAGTCCCAAGCTCAAACCGGAAGAAGTCAAAGCCGGTGCAGCGCACATTAAAGGTATCTGGGGCGAGGATTAAAATTTCATGTCCGCCAACATCGTCACCATCCGCGAACTCTCGAAGATTTATTTGCAGGGCGAGATCAATGTTACCGCGCTCAACCGCGTGTCGCTGGATATCGCTGCGGGCGAGTTTCTCGCGCTCATGGGGCCGAGCGGTTCCGGCAAGTCCACGCTACTGCACATCCTCGCGGGCATTGACCGCCCCACGAGCGGCGAGTGCCGCGTGCAAGACGTGGACGTGACGCAGCTCAACGAATCCAAACTCGCCGACTGGCGCAATCGCAACGTGGGTTTTGTGTTCCAAACTTTCAATCTCATCCCGGTGCTGACCGCGCAGGAAAACGTGGAGTTGCCGCTGCTGCTCATGAAACTCTCGCGGCGCGAACGGCGCGACCGCGTGGCCGCCGCGCTCGGCCTCGTCGGCTTGGGCGACCGCGCGAAACATCTGCCGCGTCAACTTTCCGGCGGGCAAGAGCAGCGCGTGGCCATCGCCCGCGCGCTGGTGACGGATCCGACGCTCATCGTCGCGGACGAGCCGACGGGCAACTTGGATTCGCAGTCGGCAAACGACGTGTTGCGCGTGTTGCAGACCTTAAGCCGCGAATCGGGCAAGACGGTCATTATGGTCACGCATGACCCGAAGGCGGCGGCGTTCGCGAGCCGGCAGATTCACCTCGAAAAAGGAGAGCTGTGTTAGCCACAGATGGACACAGATGAAACACTGATAAGACCTCCGCAGATTGCACAGATTAACGCAGATTTTCTTTGAGATTTAATCTGCGTGAATCCGCGAAATCTGTGGACAAAATCTTCCCTCATCTGTGTTTCATCTGTGTTTCATCTGTGTCCATCTGTGGCTAAATTTGTTTTGTGAACGTCCCGACTTTCATTTTGAAAAACGCGCTGCGCAACAAGCGGCGGCTGCTGCTCTCGGTGTTGAGCGTGGCGGCGAGCATGTTTCTGCTCGTGGCGCTGATGGTGGCGTTGCGCGAGATGACGATGCCGCCGGAAGCACTCGGCGCGGCGTTGCGCGTGGCGGTGCGAAATAAAATTTCCATCACCATGCCGCTGCCTGCGCGGCAGAAAGCCATCATCGAACGCATCCCCGGCGTGGAAGCCATCACGCCGTTCTCATGGTTCGGCGGCAAATATAAAAACGAGGGCGCGATGTCCTTCGCGCAGTTCGCGGTGGAGCCGGAGGGGATGCGGAAACTTTTCGTTGAATCCAAAATGCCGTCCACGCAACAAAGCGCGTTCGCCAAGGAAAAAACGGGCTGCATCCTCGGCAAAGTCACGGCGGAAAAATATGGGTTGAAAGTCGGCGATAAATTCCAACTCGAAAGCACGGTGTATCCGGTAACGATGGCGTTCAAAGTCGTCGGGATTTATTACGGCACGCCGGACGATCGTAATATGTATTTCCGGCAGGATTACCTCGACGACAGCATCGGTAAACCCGGCGTGGTCGGGATGTGGTGGATTAAAGTCAAATCGCCGGAGGATATGCAACCAGTCGTCGCGGCCATCAACGCGAAGTTCGCCAACACGTCGGCGGAAGTGCGGGCGGAAAGTGAGCGGGCGTTCCAACTCGGTTTCATTTCGATGTGGGGCAACATCAAAATTCTCGTCACTTCGATTTGCAGCGTGGTGGTGTTCACACTGGTGCTGGTGAGCGCGAGCACGATGAGCATGGCTATCCGCGAACGGTTCCGCGAACTGGCGATTCTCAAGGCGATCGGTTTTCAGCGGCGCGAATTGTTCGTGTTCATCCTCGCGGAAAGTTTTGCGCTGGCGGTGGCGGGCGGCGCGCTGGGCATCGGCGCAGCATATCTGGCGTTCACCTACTCGGACGTGCCGCGCTGGACGCACCAGATTTTTCTCTCGCTGGAAGTGACGCCCAAAATCATCGGGGTGGCGTCGCTGGTGGCGGTGGCACTGGGCATCATCGCGAGCATTGCGCCGGGGCTGGCGGTCGCGCGCATGAGCGTGGTGAGTGGGTTGAAGACGTTGGACTAGGTAGGCCTTGCTCACCACTCGTAATGCACGGTGTAGGTCACGGTCGTTTCGCCGTCGGCGGACACCGGCACGTTGAACTCGATGGTCTGCGCGTCTTTCTTCGTGAACTCCGCAGACTTGGCCGTGATTTTCCAGCCGCTCCAGCGATACAGATGCTCGACGACGCGCATCGTCACGGGTTCTTTTTTGCGATTGCGCAGTTTGATTTCAAACGTCTCGTTCATCACTTTCGCGTCCGTGTCCACGCGGAAGTTGGTTTGCTTGCGTTCGCCCACGAGGTCGAAGGCGTGGCCGGTGCTCACGCGCACGGTCTCGTTGCGCGGCGTGTGGTCAATGCGATCTTCGCCGGTGAACTCCAGTTGGCCGCCGTCGTTGCTGCGATAGAAACGCAGCTTGCCGGCGGGCAACGCGATGCCGAGATGGTTCGTCTCTGCGTTCACAAACTCGCGCATGACGGTGACTTTTTTGTTGCCCGTTTCTGCACCGTAACCACGGTCGTTATTCACGCCGCCGTAAAAACCCATACCCGCCGCGCCATCGTAAATGTAAATGGCCGGAGCTTTCACGCGCTCGGCGCGGACGAACTCGACTTGCTTCGTCTCGCGGTCGCGTAGCGTCGTGGGTCGCGCCACTGAGTAGAGATGAAATTCGTCGAAGGATTTTTCAGTGACGGCGGGTTCGGCGGCGGCGTCCCTGTCCATGCTCAAGGTTGTGATTCTGCGCGCGCGCATTGCGCCCATCGGCATATGCGGCTGCATCTTCTGCACATCGCCCGCCATTAGTTTTATTTTCGCGTCGCGGAACGTCGTGCCGCTCTGATTATTCACCGTCACCCAGCCCAGCACGTCCACGAAATCACCCGTCTCCGGCGCGACGAGATTGTAGTCCGCTTCCCAACTGAATCCGCCCGTGACGTAGCCGACTTCCGCGTTCACCTTACCCGCGTCCGGCGATTTGAGGAGCCAGTTGAACGCTGGTTTCAAGATCGTGTCATCGCCGAGACTGGGAAACAGTGGTTGTCCCGGCAGTGTGAACTGCAACTTGCCGCCGACCTCAATGATGGGCTGCTCATTGCCGCCGCCGGGAACGAAACCGCTGCGGATAATTTTGCCGGGAATAATTTCGCGCACGGTCGTGTTGTTGTTCAGCCGCTCGTTTTGAAAATCAATCGTCTTGCCCTCGTTCAACGACAGCAACAGCTCCTGCGACACCGGGTCGTTGCGGTAATTCTGCTCGAGGATTTGCAACGCGCGCTTGCCCGCCGCGTCGCGCAGGATGACGGAGTCTGGCTCGACATGCGCCGTCGCACCCGCGAACCGCACCTCGTTCACACCCGCCTTCAAGTCGAGCGCCACCGTGTCGCGCACCACGGCGAAGTTCTGATTGTAAATCGTGAGCGACGGCTGCGCAGCCGCCGCGAGTGCGACACCGAACGTGAGGAGTGAGGCGAGAGTTTTCATAATTTTTTTGCGGGACAGGGATTTTGTATCCGAACCATTCGACGGAAGCGCGGAAAAAATGCTCCCGGAATTTTATCCGCAGATTTCGCAGATGGCCGCAGATTAAAAACTCATCTGCGAAAATCTGCGAAATCTGCGGATGCAGTTCAGGCTTGCGCTGCCAGTCGCCGCGCCAGATTCAGCGCAGCAATCATGCTCGACGGACTCGCCACGCCGCGCCCCGCGATGTCGTAAGCCGTGCCGTGATCCGGCGAGGTGCGGACGAACGGCAGGCCGAGCGTCCAGTTGATGCCTTGCTCGAAGCCAATCATCTTCAGCGGCGCGAGGCCTTGGTCGTGATACATCGCCACCACGGCGTCGAAGTCGCCGCGAAACGCTTGGTAAAACAAAGTGTCCGCCGCGAGCGGGCCGACGAGGTCCACGCCGGTTTTTTTCAGCGCGCGGCAAACGGGCGCGATGAGTTTGATTTCTTCCGTGCCGATTTTTCCATCCTCGCCCGCGTGCGGGTTGAGGCCGCAGACGCCGACGTGGGCGCGTGGCAGACCAAGGTCGCGGCAAGCTTGCGCGGCGAGCGTGATGGCGAGGCGGATGTTTTGCGCCGTCAAACTTTGCGCGACGCGGCGAATGGGAACGTGCGTGGTGGCGAGGGCGACACGGAGCCAGCGACCACGGTCGTCGCAGCCGAGCAGCATCATGGCGGTGCGCCGGGTGCGCGCGAGCTGCGAGAGAAATTCCGTTTGGCCGACGAAATTTTTTTGACCGCTGCGGATGATGGCGGCTTTGTTGACGGGCGCGGTGACGAGGGCGGAAAGTTTTTTCTGGAGGCAAAGTTTCGCGCCGAGTTCGAGCGCGGCCATGGCGGCGCGGGCGGCAGCGGGTGAGCCTTGGGAAATTTTCTCCGGCAACGCGGCGGCCCACGGCTGGATGACTTGCAATTTTTTACGGCTGGCCCAACCGGAGAATTTTTCCAGCGGAAGTTTCAGCCGCAGTTGTTCGTTGAGTTGCTGGAGTTGGCGGAAATCGCCGAGCAGAATGTAGCGCGTGGCGTCGGTGCGTTTGCGCGCGGCGAGGGCTTGGAGACTGATTTCCGGGCCGATGCCGGTGGGGTCGCCGGTGGCGAGGCCGAGGGGCGGGGAGATGTGAGAGTTCATGGTTGATAGCTCGATGAGACTCGCGCGGTGGCTGACAATCGCAGTCGGTTTTTCCGGCTATCAACTATCAACTCTGAACTATCAACTGGTCAGAAGTAGCGCACGAAGGTTTTCTTTTTCAGGCGGTCAATCCATTCTTTCTGCGCTTTGCTGCGGTCTTGGGCGAGGACGTTTTTCTCCACGACATCGCGGACTTCGCTCAAGGGCAGTTGGCGCGCGGCGTGCACGTCTTCGATGAGCAAGACGTAGCAGGCTTCGGGCGTTTCGATGGGTTGGCTGTGTTCGCCTTTGCCGAGTTTGAAGGCGGCGTCGGCGAGTTCGGCGCGGAGCACTTTGCGCTGCACCCAGCCCCAGTCGCCGCCGCGTTCGCGTTGGGAACCAGTGGAATAAATCGCGGCCATTTCGCTGAAGGTTGCGCCGTCTTTGAGTTTGGAAATGATTTCGTCAGCCAGTTTTTTGCGCGCTTCGGCGGTGCTGGCGGCGGTGGTGTCGAGGACGATCATGCGGAGTTTCACTTCTTCCTCGGCCTTGAATTCGCTGGCGTGGGCGTTGTAGAAGTCCTCGATTTTTTTCGGCGAAGCGATGGACGCGCCGTAAATAAATTTGGCGGTCATGCCGTCAATGATGAGTCCTTCGCGGATGCGTTCGCGGAATTCGTCGTAGGTCATGTGCTCGGCCTTGAGCGTTTTGGTGAGCGTGGCGCGGTCGCCGAAACGTTCGCGGGATTGCTTGCGAACTTCTTCTTCGATGACGTTCTCGGGCATCTGATAACCGGCGGACTTGAACTCGTGGATGATCAACTCGCGCGTGACGAGTGCTTCGAGGGAATCGCTAATCGTCTGCTGAACTTTTTCCTGAAAGACGGAGGGCTGGAGCGCATATTGGCGGCGCAGCAATTCCACGCTGCGCGCGGCGGTGGCTTCGACCTGCTGGTAGGTGATGATCTTGTCGCCGACAAGGGCTTTGACGCCGTTGGCGAGTTCGGCGCGCGCGGGCGCGATGAACGGGACGACGAGGGCGGCGGCGAGTGGGAGGCAGCGTGAAAATCTCATGCGATTGCCGCCAAGCGTAGGTGACGCGGGCGTTGGTGGTCAAGCGCGCCGCAGCCGCCGAGGAATGCGTGAGTGAAAACACACGCGTGCGCGAGTGCAAGCGGACGCGCTACAAATGCGAGCTTGCAATCTTTCCGACCTTGGCTACTTTTTCCGCGCTTTACGGAGGCGAGCGTAGCTCAGTTGGTAGAGCATCTCGTTGCCAACGAGAATGTCGAGGGTTCGAATCCCTTCGCTCGCTCCATTTTCCCCGGCATTTTCAGATAGCTCTCACGCGAAGATTGCCACAGACGCAAAGGTTTTCCAGAAATCCGATTTTTCTTTGCGCCCTTCGCGCGCTTTGCGTGAGGGAAAACCATCTTCCGCTTCAACTCTTTTGGCCTGCTCCTGTGGACGTTACGCGGCAGCCCATTGACGGTTCGCCAGACCGTGAGAGTATCGCTCCGCAGCAGCCGAAGTCTGGCTTCCTTCCAGAAGTCAGACGCGGGAGACCCAAAATCCCCAGCAATGGGGACGGGGCGCACGAAGTCAGGCAACTGATTTCAAGGCCACTTTCAAGGCCAAGCCCGACAGCTAATCTCGCAGGCATTTGGAAGGGCGAGCCTCTGACCTGCGAAGTCCGCAGTCTTCAAGTTCACCCCAACAGTAACGCGTCGCGTTGGTAGCGACGGTCATAGACCGCCGCTACAGCGCGACCACAACGGAGAATGGGTATGAAAACAAACATGGTCATGTTGGCAGTCGGTGAACTCGGTCTGCACGTCGGTTGGTTCTGGTGGCTCACGGGCTTCGTCGCGCTCGTATTGCTCTCCAGTCTGGTGCTGATTCGCGAACGGCAGGTGGGCATCGTGGTGAAACGCTTCGGCTCGCGTTCGCTCGCGCCCGGACACCTCATCGCGCTTGGCGGCGAAGCAGGTTTGCAAGCGGACACCCTCGCGCCCGGTTTGCACTTCGGTTATTGGCCGTGGCAATTCCGCGTCATCAAAGTTCCCGTCACCGTCGTCGAGCAAGGGGAAATTGCGCTCGTCATGGCGGCGGACGGCGCGGCGATGCCATCCGAACACATCCTCGGCAAACGCGTAGAGTGCGACGACTTCCAAGACGCGCGCAAATTCCTCGCGGGCGGCGGCGAGAAAGGACGCCAACTCGGCATCCTCACCGCTGGCACATACCGCATCAACACCTCGCAATTCACCATCATCACGTCGGCGACGGCGCACGCGCACGGCATGATGCCGGAGCAATTGCTGTTGCATCGCGTGGAGTCCGACATGGTGGGCGTTGTCACCACGCTCGACGGCCAGCCGATTCCCGCCGGTGAAATCGCCGGGCCGACCGTCACCGCACACGACAGCTTCCAGAACGCGCAGGCGTTTCTCGACGGCGGTGGCAGCCGTGGCTTGCAGGAGCAAATCCTGTTGTCCGGCGCGTGGAATTTGAATCCGTGGTTCGTGCAGGTGGAGCAAGTCCCGATGGTGCAGATTCCCATCGGCTATGTCGGCGTCGTCATTTCGTTCGTCGGCAAGGCGCACGAAGACGTCAGTGGCGCGGACTTCAAACACGGCGACCTCGTCAACGCCGGTCACAAAGGCGTGTGGGTCACGCCGCTGTATCCCGGCAAACATCCGCTCAACACGCGCGTGATGAAAGTTGAACTCGTGCCGACCACGAACATCGTGCTCAACTGGGCGAATCGCACCGAGGCGCATAATTATGACTCGAAATTGCAATCCATCACCGTGCGTTCGCGCGACGGATTTGCGTTCAACCTCGACGTGTCGCAGATCATCCACGTCGGCGCGCTCGATGCGCCGAAGGTAATTTCCCGCGTCGGCTCGATGCAAAATCTCGTGGATCACGTTTTGCAACCGACCGTCGGAAATTATTTCCGCAACTCCGCGCAAGACTTCACCGTGCTCGACTTCCTCGGCGCACGTAGCCAACGGCAAGTCGAAGCGGCGGCGCATATCCGCGAAGCCATCGGCGCGTATGACGTGCAAGCGATTGACACACTCATCGGCGACATCAATCCGCCCGCCGAACTGATGACCACGCAAACCGATCGCAAGATTGCCGAGGAACAGCGCAAGACGTTCGAGGTGCAGGAAGCCGCGCAGATTCAGCGGCAACAACTCGTGCGCCAGACCTCGCTCGCCGACATCCAACAACAAGTCGTCGGCGCAGAACAAGGCGTGAACATTGCCGAGTTGAAAGCCAACGCCAGTGTGAAACACGCGACCGGCGAAGCTGAAGCCACGCGCCTCCGCGCCCTCGGCGAGGCCGAAGCCATCCGCGCTACCGGTGATGCCAAAGCGCAGGCCTATCGCGCGGGCGTCGAGTCCATCGGCACGCAGGGCTACACCGTCATGCAGCTCATGCAAATCATCGGCGAGCGCAACGTCCGTATCGTCCCCGACGTTTCCGTGACCGGCCAAGCCGGCGGCAATGGAATCGTGGACGGCTTGCTCGGCGTGATGCTAAAAGAACAAACTAAAAAAGCTGCGTGACCTGCCAGCAACAACCCTAATTAAAAATTATGAACTCAAATTCCAAAACTTGTCCCGAGTGTGACTGCCCAAATCTTTATTCGACTATTACTGGTTCGGGCGTCAGCCGCGGACTGGTGGCGCTGCCGGAACTGGGCGGTTTATTTCGAGCCGCCAGAATGCGAGTCATCGTTTGCGCCGATTGCGGACTGACTCGTTTTTACGCCGACCCGGATGCGCGTGAAAAATTACCGACCTCCAACCGCTGGCAACGCCTATGAAAAATTACCAACACACCCAAAGCAGCCCGCTCATCGTTGGCATCACGGTCGGAACGTTTTTCATTCTGTTTGCGCTCGGCGTGTTTGTGCTGAAGCCATTCCTCATTACTTCGCCGCTCCTATTGATCGCGGGCTGGCTATTTCACTCGCTGACGATTGAGATTACCGACCGCGAACTCCGTTGGCATTTTGGCATCGGCCTCATCCGCAAACGCGTTGCCCTCGCCGACATCGCGAGCGTGAAAATTGTCCGCACGAATTTCTGCGAAGGTTGGGGCATCCACTGGAGTCGCTTCGGCTGGCTTTACAACGTCTCCGGCTACGACGCCATCGCCGTCACGCTGCACAGCGGCAAGCGCTTCGCCCTCGGCACGGATGAACCTCAAGTTCTCGCCGCGCAACTCAATCAAACTCTTCAGCAAGGTTAACCTATGGAAAATAAAACTAACTGGTTCAAGCGTATCTTCATCGGGCAAGCGCGCAGCCTCACCGAGAAAAATTTGTTCCACAAAATCTCTCTTGTCGCCGTGCTCGCGTGGGTCGGGCTGGGCGCGGATGGATTGTCGTCGTCATGCTATGGCCCGGAGGAAACGTTCAAGGCGTTGGGCGCGCACATCGCGCTCGCACCATTCATCGCGCTCGCGTGCGTGGCGACCATCGCCATCATCTGCGTAAGTTACGCGCAGATCATCGAATTGTTTCCGGGCGGCGGCGGCGGTTATCTCGTCGCGAGCAAGCTGCTCTCGCCGTCGGCAGGCGTGGTCTCGGGCTGCGCGCTGCTGGTGGATTACGTGCTGACCATCGCTATCTCCATTGCGAGCGGGGCAGACGCCTTGTTCTCGCTGCTACCGGTGGCGTGGCAACCGTGGAAACTTCCATTCGCGCTGGCGGGAACGGCGTTGCTCACGCTGCTCAACTTGCGCGGCGTGAAAGAATCCGTGCTGCTGTGGTCCCCGATATTTTTTCTGTTCATCGCCACGCACGGGTTCGGAATTCTTTACGCTATCAGCACGCACTTTGGCACGATGCCGGAAATCTTTTCGCAGACTACTGCCGGCGTGAGCGCGGCG
Organism: Verrucomicrobiota bacterium; assembly: GCA_046050965.1. Lineage (GTDB taxonomy): Bacteria > Verrucomicrobiota > Verrucomicrobiia > Limisphaerales > JAFMIX01 > JAFMIX01. Next base: position 18,817 of record JBJOPC010000339.1, read on the forward strand.
CACTCGCAACTCGGCTGGCTTGGCGTGCTGCTTTTATTATTGCGCGCTTACAGTGTAGGTGCGGGCACTTACACGGGCATCGAGGCAGTGAGCAACGGCCTACCAATCTTGCGCGAGCCGCGCGCGACCACCGGCAAACGCACGATGCTCTACATGGGCGCATCACTCGCGCTGACGGTCGGCGGTTTGCTCGCGGCTTACTTGTTGTTCCACGTCGCGCCGCAGGACGGCAAGACTTTGAACGCCGTGTTGTTCGAGCAGATGACGAGTGCGTGGCCGAGTTGGTTGAGTAAAGGTTTTATTTCCGCCGCCATGATTTCCGCGTCGGCGTTGCTATTCATCGCGGCGCAAGCGGGCTTCCTCGACGGCCCACGCGTGTTGGCAAACATGGCGCTCGACCGCTGGTTTCCCACACGCTTCGCAACCTTGAGCGACCGCTTCGTGGCGCAGAACGGGATTTTGCTCATGGGCGGGGCGGCGTTGCTGGTGTTGCTCGGCACACGCGGTGCGGTGGGGTTGCTCGTGGTGCTTTACAGCATCAACGTCTTCATCACGTTCTCGCTTTCGCAGCTCGGCATGGTGCGGCACTGGTGGCAAGAACGCGCCGTGAACCCGCGCTGGTTGCGCAAGCTCGCCATCAACGTCGTTGGCCTCGCGCTAACCAGCTTCATCCTCGTGACGCTGACAGTGGAAAAGTTTTTTGAAGGCGGCTGGGTGACGCTGCTTGTCACCGCCATTTTTGTCGGCGCGGCGTTTCTCATCCGGCGGCATTACGACCAAACCAAGCGCGACCTCGCGCGGTTGGATTCGCTCATGCCGGTGTTCGCCGATGAAAATTCTGTGGCAACAAATCCATCAGCCTGCGATGCGAACGCCAAGACTGCCGTCGTGTTCGTGAACGGTTTCAACGGACTCGGCGTTCACACCGTGCTCGCGATCGTGCGGATGTTTCCCGGCGTGTTCCGCAATTTCGTGTTTGTCCATGTGGGCGTGGTGGACGCTGGAAATTTCAAAGGCGCAAGTGAATTGGAAAACCTCCGCGCCCACATCGCGACCGAATCAGGCCACTATGTGGCGTCCATGCAGCGGCGCGGTTTTTACGCAGAGGCCATCACCGAAGCCAGCACTGACGTGGTGGAAACGGCGAGCCGACAGGCGACGGCGTTGGCGCGGCGCTTTCCGCAGGCGATGTTCTTCAGCGGCCAGCTCGTCTTCGCAAAAGACTCACGGCTGACGCGGCTGCTGCATAACTTCGCGGTGTTCGCCTTGCAGCGGGAATTCTTCCGCCAAGGGCTGGCCTTTTTGATTCTGCCCATTCGAGTGTGAGCCGCGAGCTTTCAACTCGACTTTGCGCGGGCAAAACCTGACAGTTTGCCCGGCTGTTGCGGAACACCAGCCACGAACGAAAACCGCAAATGACCAAGGAACTTTCTATTTTCGCCACGCGTCTCCGCGACGCCATCGCCTCCGGCTTTCGCCCGGAAAATTTCCCCGCGCTCGCGCTCGAACTCTTCACGCTGCAATTCCAGCACAACCTCGCCTATCAAAAAATCTGCCGCGCCCGCAGCCTCACGCCTGCGAACGTGACCGACTGGACGCAGGTTCCCGCCGTGCCGACCTCCGCGTTCAAGGAACTCGAACTGACCGCGCTCGCGCTATCCGAGCGCACCGCCGTTTTCCACTCCAGCGGCACGACCGAACAAAAACCCAGCCGCCATTTCCACAACGCCGACTCGCTCGCCCTCTACGAAAAATCTTTGTGGGCGGCGTTTGACCAAATCTTTCAACTTTCAACTTTCAACTTTCAACTTTGCGTTCTGACGCCACCAGCGAATCAAGTCCCCCACTCCTCGCTCGTGCATATGTTTGAGGTCGTGCGAAAAAAACTCGCGCAGCCGCCAGAAGTTTTCCTCGGTCACCTCGCCGACGACGGAACGTGGCAACTTGATTTCCCCGCCGCGCTCGCCGCCTTGTCCTCCAACTCAAAACTCAAAACTCAAAACTCAAAACTAATTCTCGGCACCGCTTTTTCCTTCGTTCACCTCCTCGACTTCCTCGCAGAAAAAAATCTGCGCCTCGCGCTCCCGCCCGGCTCGCGCGTGCTGGAAACCGGCGGCTACAAAAACCGTTCGCGCTCGATGCCCAAGCCCGAGTTGCACGCGCTCATAGCCGACCGCCTTGGCGTTGCCCGCGAAAACATCGTCTGCGAATACGGCATGAGCGAGTTGAGTTCGCAAGCGTATGAAACGAGAATTCAGAATTCAGAATCCAGAATCCAGAATCGTGCGTTCCAATTTCCACCATGGGCAAGAGCGCAGATTGTTTCGCCCGAAACTGGCCGCGCTGTGGCCGATGGCGAAACGGGTTTGCTCCGCCTCTGCGATTTGGCGAATGTGTTTTCCGTGCAAGCCATCCAAACCGAAGACCTCGCCATTCGACGTGGCGAAGGTTTTGAACTCCTTGGCCGCGCGCAACTCGCCGAGCCGCGCGGTTGCTCGCTCATGACCGCGTAAAATGAAACGTCGCGCCATCATTTACACCGCGCTAGTGCTGCTCCTCGCGGCAACGGGCTGGTTCGTGAAACGCCAGCTTTACGCCGACGCTTGGACGATTGAAGAACGGCTCGCACAATTTGGACCGACGTCGCGCGCGCGGCTCCAAACTTGGTTCGCTCAAGCGGGGCTGACTTACCCGCCCGCGCAACTGATGTTCGTGGGACTCAAAGCCGAACGCCTTCTGCAAATCTACGCGCCCGCTTCCGATGGTCGCTGGCGGTTCGTCCACGCCTGCGCAATTCTCGGCGCGAGCGGCGTCGCCGGCCCGAAGTTGCGCGAGGGTGATTTCCAAGTGCCAGAGGGCATCTACGCCATTGACCTGCTGAACCCGAATAGCCGCTACCAAATTTCCATGCAGGTCAGCTACCCAAACACCTTCGACCGGGAACACGCCGCCGCCGAAGGTCGGCGGGAACTCGGCGGCGAAATCATGATTCACGGCGGCCACACCTCGGCGGGTTGCCTCGCCGTCGGCGATGAAGCTTCGGCGGATTTGTTCGTGCTCGCCGCAGACACAGGTTTGTCCAACATCACGGTCGTGCTCGCGCCCGTGGATTTCCGCGCTGGCAAATCCGTGACGAACGCCATGCCCGCGTGGACGCCCGCGCTCTACGACCAAATCAAAATGCGCCTAACCGAGCTGCCGCTGCCGCCAAATAATTAACCACCGATGCACACAGATAAACACAGATGCCCAGGCCGCGGATTGCAACGATTTGCTCGGTTTCAATCCGTGTTAATCCGTGAAATCCGGCTCAAAAAGTTTTTCCCCATCTGTGTTCATCTGTGTCCATCTGTGGCAAAAAAAATATGAGCGCCACCGCTCAACACAAGACCCGCACGCTTTGGCTGCTCGGCGCGCTGCACACGTTCACGCATATTTACAACGTCGCGTTGCTGCCGCTTTACCTGCTCATCCAGCGCGACCTTCACCTCGCGGGCGTCGGCCAAGCCACGTCGCTCGTCACCGTGCTGATGCTTTCGTATTTCGTGCCGAGCTACTGGATGGGAATTCTCGCGGACAAATTCAGCCGCAAAAAGCTCCTCGCGTTTGGCCTCGCGCTCAACGGCGCGGCGTTCGTCGCGCTCGCGTTCGCGCCGAACTACGCGTGGGCCGTGGCCGCGTGTGCGGCGGCTGGATTGGGCGGAAGTTTTTATCATCCGCCCGCCACGGCGATGATCGCGCGGCTGTTCCCGGAAAATACCGGACGCGCGTTCGGCCTCGTGGGTATCGGCGCGGGACTGGGATTTTGCATCGGCCCACTCTTCAGCGGTTGGCGCGCGGGGATGCTCGAAGCGGCGCACGGCGCGGCAGCGTGGCGCGAACCGGTTTTGGAACTAGGAATTCTTGGCGTGGCGATGGCCGCGCTGTTCGCATGGCTGGCGGATGAAGAAAAAGTGCTGCCGACTTGCAGTCGGCAGGCGTCAGCCACGGTCGCACCCGAACTGCCGACTGCAAGTCGGCAGCGCGTTGAAAAACTTTTTCCGACGAAAACGCTCTACGCCTTTTTCTTCGCCGCCGCGTTTGCATTTGGCTTGCGCGATTTCGCGGGTGCAGCGATGGGCAGCCTTGGCTCGTTGTTCCTGCAAAAGGCGCGCGGGTTCAGCACGGCGGACGCGGGCATTGCGCTCGCTTGTCTAAACCTCGTGAGCGCCATCGGCAATCCGCTGTTCGGTCGCTTCAGCGACGGCGGACGCAAACGCTGGCTCGCCGCGCTGCTCGTGTTGTCCGCGCTGCTCGTCGCCGTATTCCCGCACGCGCCGGTGCGCGCGACGATTCCGCTGCTCGCGGCATATGGCTTTTTCTTCATGCCCACGTTTCCCGTCGTCGAAGCGTTGCTCATGCAGTCCGTGCCGGACGCCGTGCGCGGACGCATCTACGGGATGTTCATCACCGTCGGCGGACTCGTCGGGCAACTCGCGCATTGGCTCGCCGGCGAAGCGGTGAAGCGCATGGGCGATGGCGCGCAGCATACCGAAAATTATTTCCCGCTCTACGCCACGCTCGCCGCGCTGCTGCTGCTCACCACGCTCGGCCTGCCGTGCTTGAACGCCATCGCCAAACGTGAGCAATCGGCAATCGGCAATCCTAAATCGTAAATCTCATGCATTTGCCCAACCATTTTCTCGCCGACGCGCCCGACGTTCCCGTGACGACGGAAATTCTCATCGAGACGTGCCGCAACCTGCGCCGCAACCGCGAGCGTTACCTTGTCGTGCAGAAAACGGAATCCCTCGTCGCCTTGCTATGCGAAGTGGCAAGCGAATGGCGTCATCCGGAAAATAAATTCCGCAAGCTCGCGCTCGCCGACGGTCCGGCGGCTACCGGCTTTTCCCGCGCCACGCTTGAGCGTGGATTGGACGGCTTGTTCGCGCAGTTCACCCCGGAGAATTTCCACGCGCTGCTCGTCCAAGAATTCGGCGACGCCGCGCGTCTAGACAAGTTCACGCGCGCCGACGGCGACGCGAAGTCCGCCATGGTCGTTACGCCGGAACTGCTCGTGCACGTCTGCGCGGGCAACCTGCCGAACCCCGCCATCATGAGCCTCGCGTTCGGTTTGCTGCTACGCTCGGCGCAGTTCGTGAAGTGCGCGAGCGGCGCAAGCTGGCTGCCGCGCTTGTTCGCGCACTCGCTGCATGAGGCCGACCCGCATCTCGGTCGCTGTTTTGAAATCGCCGAGTGGCGCGGCGGTGAAACGGCGTTGGAAGAATACATTTTTGCTGAAGCCGATTGCGTCACGGCCACGGGCGGCGACGAGGCGTTGGCGGCGATTCGCGCCCGCGTTCCCGTTGCGAAAAAGTTTGTGGGCTACGGGCATCGGTTGAGTTTTGGTTTCATCAGCGGCGAGCAATTGACCGAAGCCGACGCGCCGCAACTCGCCGCCCGCGCAGCGGACGACGTAACTGCGTGGAATCAGCAAGGTTGTTTGTCCCCGCACGTTTTTTACATCGAAGACAAGGGCGCGGTGTCGGCGGAAAAATTCGCCGCGTTGCTCGCCGCCGAGTTGGAACGGCGCGAAACCACCGAGCCGCGTGGCGAAATTTCCGTGACTGAAGCCGCGACCATCGCCACGCGCCGCGAGATTTACGAAATTCGCGCCGCGTCCGCGCCCGAAGCCACGCGCATCTGGCACAGCGCTGGTTCGACGGCTTGGACGGTGGTGTTCGAGAGCGAACCACGGTTTCAGGCGTCGTGCTTGAACCGGTTTGTTTATGTCAAAGCGGTGGGCGCGTTCGCGGAAGTTTTGCCGGCAGTGGATGAATTGCGCGGCAAGGTTTCGACCGTGGGCGTGGCGGCGAACGCGAGCAAGCTGCCCGCGCTCGCGCTGCAACTTGCGCGCTGGGGCGTCACGCGGATTTGCCCGCTCGGCCAGATGCAAAACCCGCCGCTCGCGTGGCGGCACGACGGGCGACCGGCGCTCAACGAACTCGTCACTTGGACTGACTGGGAAACCATTTAGCCACAGATGAAACACGGATTGAACACAGATGAAAACGACCTCCGCAGATGACACAGCTTCACGCAGATTAAATTCAATCGGCGAAAATCTGTGTCATCTGCGGACAAAATCCGTGTTTCATCCGTGTTCAATCCGTGGCTTAAAAAATTATGAAAATGGAACTACGAAAATCGTTTCAGTTTGAGGCGGCACATCTGTTGCCGAAATTACCGAAAGCGCACAAGTGCCGTCGGCTGCACGGCCACAGCTTCAAGGTGGAGATTGCCGTCACCGGCGAGTGCGACCCGGAGCTGGGTTGGGTGATGGACTATGCGGACATCAAAGCGGCGTTCAAACCGCTCTGGGAAAAACTCGATCACCGCTACCTCAACGAAGTCGCGGGCTTGGAAAATCCCACGAGCGAAGCCGTGGCGGTGTGGATTTGGCGCAAGCTTAAGCCGAAGCTGCCGTTGCTCACGGAAGTCGTCGTGGCCGAGACCTGCACCGCGCGCGCGGTGTATCGCGGGGAGCCTTGAGAGGAAAAAGGTAATTCACGCTTACCGCAACTTTGCCAGTGCTTCCGCAATTTTGCCTTGTTGATGCAGCTCCACGGCATCCCATTTTTGGAGCGGGCTGATAACCGCTCGTTCCTCCCGCGTCATCGCATCCATCACCCGCTCAATCGCCACCTTGGATGCCGTCATCGGGTCGCTCAAACGATTGCCGCGCGCGTCAAACAGGGGCTTTGTCCTCGTGGCGCGCCTTTTACTGCGCGTATCTGATTTATAGAAACCATGCCCTGCCTGTCCATTGATTGGCGTATAGCCACCCATTATGGCTCGCATGGAGCCGTGCATTTTAGGAGGTCCGACCGGTGTATTTCGCTTCTTGCCCATGAGTTTCAAAAAAATCCCAAGCCCCGCGAACATTCTTTTACCATCGCTCCCTTGGGTGTTTTTATTTTCATAAAGTTGTCCCTCCACTAAAGCGGAGGCTGTCAAGTGGAGGCATCACTTTGCAGCAAAATGCCGAATCACCCGGTCGGCGATTTCCTTGGTGAGACCGAGCGCGGGGTCACAAGCAAAAACGGATTGCTTGGGGATTTTTTCCAAGATGGGTTTCACTTCGTCATCAATCGCGGCGTAGCGGCGAATTTTGTGTTGGGGCGCAAGGCGCGGGGCGTCGTCAAGCCATTGGCGGATTTCATCGCCGCGCCGGTCGAGCTTGATGTCCGGGGTGCGGCCAATGACGCGTTTCACCGGCAGGTCATGCTGATTCCAAAGCCAGCCAAGCACGAAGAAGGTAAAACCCGTGCGCCATGTTGTGGAAAAAACGACATGGATTTCTGGCCGAGCATCCAGAATTCGCCGAAGTTGCGCCACCGCCTCCGGGTCGAAAACGTGTGGATAGTTGGTGTCGTTTATGGGATTCAGCACCCCATCTATGTCGAGGAAGATAACGTCGAGTTGCATCTTTTTTAGAGTAGAGGTCGTGTCAAGGCGATTCACTTGCCTAGTAGTGAAGCAATAGGTTATCGGCGTGTCCGCAGCTTGAATTTCCCTATTTAACCTATTGATTCCCCTTGGCCGTGCGTTCCGGGACAAAGAGGCTTTTGTAGCCTGTCGCCCGTAACCTCAATCCCGTTGGTATCAGCATCCGCGAACCCCAACGGGG
>JBJOPC010000340.1:0-3422 GCA_046050965.1 Verrucomicrobiota bacterium
CACGGCACGGGTTTGTGGACGATGGCGTGGCCGGGCGCGCGGCTGCGACCGGGAATTTTCCCCCAATCCGCGAGCGTGTTCACTTTCAAAACAATGCCGTCAATTTCGTAGGGCAACTGCCGCCGCAAATCTTTTCCCTCGTCGTAGTGCGCGACAATTTCTTCGCGGTAAATTTTCAGAACCTCCTCGATGCCATCGCAGACCCACCACAACTTTTGCGTGGGCAAACCAAACGCGGCGAGCGCTTCGAGCATCGCCGAGTGCGTGGTGAACGCCACGCCGTCCACTGCGCCGACGGCGTAGAACACGGCGCGAATGGGACGTTGTGCGGTGAGTTTTGGGTCGAGTTGCTTGAGCGCGCCGGCGGTGGCGTTGCGGGCGTTGGGAAAACTTTTTTCTCCGGCGACGGCGAGCGTTTTGTTGAGCGCATCAAAGTCCGCGATGGAAATGTAAGCCTCGCCGCGGACTTCGAGCAGGCTTGGAAATTCACCGCCGAGCCGCGGAGACGCGGAGTCAGAATTTTTTTCTTTTCTCTGCGTCTCTGTGCCTCGGCGGTTGGAATTAAGTTCCAGCGGGATGCCGCGCACGGTTTTCAGATTCGCCGTGATGTCGTCGCCTTCCGTGCCGTCGCCGCGCGTGACGCCGAGCGCGAGCTTGCCGTCGCGGTAATGCACACTCAACGACACACCGTCCACTTTCGGCTCGATGATGTATTGAATTTTTTCGCGCCCCAGATGCTTGCGGATTGTGGCGTCGAAAGCGCGCAATTCGGCCAGCGTGTTTTCGTCCTGCGCGCGGTTGCGGGCGTCGCGGTCGGGGACTTCGTCCTTGGTCGGCGAATCGCTGGCGGAAACTTTGTCCAGCGAGAGCATCGGCACGAGATGTTTCACGCGCGCAAACTTTTCGCTGGGCGCGCCGCCGACGCGCTGCGTGGGCGACTCCGGCGTGACGAGTTGCGGAAAATCTTTTTCCAGCGCGGCGAGTTCAGCAAAGAGCGCATCGTATTCGCGATCGGAAATTTCCTGCCGCCCCACGACGTAGTAAACGTGGTCGTGCCGCCGGATTTCGGTGGCGATTTGCGCGTGGCGCACGTTGGCTTGGGCAAGAGTCACGCGGGAAATTTACTGGCGACAGCGCAGCTTGGCAGTTTTATTTTTGAAACAGTAGCCGCCTGCGCCCGCCCTTGCTAACTTCCGCGCGATGCCGGACCTCGTTCTCACCACACTCAACGCCAAGTTCAGTCACGCTGCGTTTGGGTTGCGCTATCTGTTCGCCAATCTCGGCGAACTTCAGTCGCGCGCGGTCATCGCGGAGTTCGACATCAACCAGCGGCCAGTGGACATCGCGGAAAAACTCCTCGCGCTCAATCCCAAAATCCTCGGCTTCGGCATTTACATCTGGAACGTCGCGCCGGCCACGGAAGTCATCGCCGCCATCAAACGCCTGCGCCCGGATATCACCGTGCTTCTCGGCGGCCCAGAAGTCAGCTACGAAACCGCCACGCAGCCTATCGTGCAACTCGCTGACTACGTCATCACCGGCGAAGCGGATTTGAAATTTGCCGAGGTGTGCCGCGCGTTGCTGCGCCAAAATCTCGTAGGCGACGAGGTCACGAGTCTCATTCCTTCCCCGGCGAACCAGTCAGAGACTCCTCACGTCGTCTCCTACCCAAAGGTTATTGCCGCGCAGTTGCCAGAGTTTTCCCAACTCGCGCTGCCTTACGAATTTTACGACGAGCGCGACATCGCGCACCGCATCATCTACGTCGAGGCGTCGCGCGGCTGTCCGTTCACTTGTGAGTTTTGTTTGTCGTCGCTCGACATTCCCGTGCGGCAAGTGCCGCTGGAAAAATTCCTCGGCGAGATGCAGAAACTTTTGGAACGCGGCGTGAAACAATTCAAGTTTGTGGATCGCACGTTCAACCTCAACCTCGCCACCAGCCGCGCGATTCTGGAATTTTTTCTCGCCCGCCATCAGCCGGGAAATTTCTATCATTTCGAGATGATTCCCGACCGCCTGCCCGACGCGCTGCGTGAAATCATCGCGCGGTTTCCGCCCGGCACGTTGCAATTCGAGGTCGGCATCCAAACCTTTAATCCGCAAGTCGGTCAGCTCATCAGCCGCAAGCAGGACTACGCGCGGCTGGCGGACAACTTGAATTTTCTGCGCGGGCAAACGGGCGTTCACGTCCACGCGGATTTAATCGTGGGGCTGCCGGGCGAGACGCTGGAAAGTTTTGCCGCCGGTTTCGACCAGCTTATTGCTCTGCGGCCGCAGGAAATCCAAGTCGGCATTTTGAAACGGCTACGCGGCACGCCCATCGTGCGGCACGACGCCGAGTGGCGGATGATTTACCACGCGCATCCGCCCTACGAAATTTTGCAGAACCGGCTGATTGATTTTGCGACGCTGCAAAAGCTGCGGCGGTTCGCGCGCTACTGGGATTTGGTCGGTAACAGCGGCAACTTCGTGGAGACCACGCCGTTGATTTGGGACGCCGCCGCGCCGTTCGCCGCGTTTTTCCGCTGGAGCGAATGGCTGCACACGCGCGTTGGCCGCACCGACAGCATCGCGCTCGTGCGGTTGATGGAATTGCTGTTTGAATTTCTCACGCACGAATGCCAACTCGACCCGCGTCGCGTCGCGGAAACTATCTGGCGCGATTACCAACACGGCGGACGCCACGACAAACCGAGTTTTCTCGCGGAGTTTTTAACCGAAGTTGCGCCTGCTCCACGCGCCGCCAAATCGTCCGTGCCCAAGCGGCAGTCACGGCATTTGACGGAGTGATGAGCCAACGTCGGTTTGGAGTTCCGCATTTATCCGGAACTCCCAGCGGCGAACCCGTCCGGCGCGCATATCTGGTTTCCCCAAACAGGTGACTTGAACCGCCGCTCGGCTTCTGGCATTTAACCCATCCCCAGTTGCCAGCCGCCCCGTGTCGCGCAGGAAAATTCTGGGAGCCATCCGCATAATTATTATGACCGCCAAAATAAAATCCGTCCTCGCCGCCGCGCTCGCGCTGGCTGCACTCAACTCTTTCGCCGCGCCTGCTGCGAAAATTTCCGTGGATGTCGCGAATCCCGCGCACAAAATTGCGCCGACGCTCTGGGGAATTTTCTTCGAGGACATCAACCTCTCCGCTGACGGCGGCATTTATCCGGAGTTGGTGAAGAACCGTTCGTTCGAGGACGCCGATACGCTGGAGAGCTGGAAGTTCACCAGTGCTTTTGACAAATCCGTTGCGAGCGTCGCCATCGCCGACCCGAACAATAAAAATTCCGCCCCTGCGCTCAACTCGCTCAATAAAAAATCCGCGCGCATCCAAGCCAGCGGCGCGTTCTCGTTGGAAAACTCCGGCTACTACGGCATGGGCGTAGGCGCGAACGCAGGCTTCACCATCAAGCTCGCCGCGCGCGTGA
>JBJOPC010000341.1:0-12414 GCA_046050965.1 Verrucomicrobiota bacterium
ACGTCGCCATCACCGTGGCGTCGCCTGAAGCCATCCGTTCCTGGAGCAAAGGCGAAGTCAAGAATCCTGAAACGATTAACTACCGCACGTTCAAGCCCGAAAAAGGCGGCTTGTTCTGCGAACGTATCTTCGGTCCCGTCAAGGACTGGGAATGTTCGTGCGGCAAATACAAACGCATCAAACATCGCGGCGTAGTCTGCGATCGTTGCGGCGTGGAAGTCACGATGGCGCGGGTGCGACGCGAGCGCATGGGTCACATTGACCTCGCCGTGCCGGTCTGCCACATCTGGTTCTTCAAGTGCATGCCGTCGCGCATCGGGCTCGCGCTCGACATGACCGCGCGCCATTTGGAACGCGTCATTTACTACGAAGATTATTTGTGCATTGATCCGGGTTCGACGCCGCTCAAACAAAATCAGTTGTTGAGCGAAACGGAATTCCGCGAAGCCAAGGAAACTTACGGCGCCGACGCGTTCGTGGCCAAGATGGGTGCGGAAGCGGTGCGTGAAGCGCTTTGCCGCGTGGATCTCGCCAAGCAGACCATCGAGTTGCAGGAAGCGATGACGCAGACCAAGAGCAAACAGATTCGCAAGAAGCTCGCGAAGCGCATCAAACTGCTGCAAGGCCTCTACGGTTCCAAGAGCCGTCCCGAATGGATGATTCTTGCGGTGCTGCCGGTGATTCCGCCGGACTTGCGCCCGCTCGTGCCGCTTGAAGGCGGACGTTTCGCCACGTCGGATTTGAACGATCTTTATCGCCGCGTGATTAACCGGAACAACCGGTTGAAAAACCTGCTCGCGCTCAAGACGCCGGAAGTCATCATCCGCAACGAAAAACGGATGCTCCAAGAAGCCGTGGACGCGCTTTACGACAACGGTCGTCATGGTCGCGCCGTCACCGGCGCGGGCAATCGCGCGCTGAAATCTTTGAGCGATATGCTCAAGGGCAAAGGTGGACGTTTCCGTCAGAACTTGCTCGGCAAACGCGTGGATTACTCCGGTCGTTCCGTCATCGTCATCGGTCCAGAACTCAAGTTGCACCAATGCGGTTTGCCGAAGAAGATGGCGCTCGTGTTGTTCGAGCCGTTCATCATCCGTCGCCTCAAAGAACTCGGCTATGTTCACACCGTTCGTAGTGCGAAGAAAATGATCGAGCGCCAGACGAAAGAAGTTTGGGATATTCTCGAAGAAGTGACGAAGGGGCATCCTGTGTTGCTCAACCGCGCGCCGACGTTGCACCGTTTGTCTGTGCAAGCGTTCGAGCCGATGCTGATTGAAGGCGAAGCGATTCGCATTCACCCGCTCGTCTGCACCGCTTACAACGCGGACTTCGACGGTGATCAAATGGCCGTGCACGTTCCCCTCTCGGTGGAAGCCCAGATGGAAGCGCGGATGTTCATGATGGCGACGAACAACATCTTCTCGCCTTCCAGCGGCAAGCCCATCATCACGCCCACGCAGGACATCACGCTTGGCTGCTATTATCTCACCGCCGAACCGCGCCACGTCCGCAAGGACAGCGAGCACATGATGCTGCTCGGTTCCAAGGAAGAAGTTTTGTTCGCCCATCAAGAAGGCGATCTTAAGACCCACGACCGCATCAAACTCCGCAACCCCGACTTCGGCAAGAAGACGGAGTTCGGTTCCACCGACAAACACATCATCGAAACCACCGTCGGTCGCGTCGTGTTCAGCGAAATCTGGCCGGAAGAATTCGGCTTCCCGAACCTCGTCGTCGGCAAGACGCAGCTCGGTAATATGATTTGGCGCTGCTACAAATGCGCCGGTCACGAGAAGACCGTCATCATGCTCGACAAGCTCAAAGAGATGGGCTTCCGCGCCGCGACCAAAGCGGGCGTGTCCATCGGCATTGACGACATGATTATCCCCAAGGAAAAAGATCAGGAAATCATCAACGCGCAGAAATTGATCTCCGATGTGGAGAAGCAATACCGCAAAGGCGTCATTACGCCCGGCGAACGCTACAACAAGATCATTGATATTTGGACCCACGCCACCGACCAAATCTCCGGCGTGATGTTGAAGACCTTCGACGCCAACCAAGGCAAGAAGGAATACAACCCCATCAGCTTGATGGTGGACTCCGGCGCGCGCGGTAACAAACAGCAGGTGCGTCAGCTCGCCGGTTTGCGCGGCCTCATGGCCAAGCCCAGCGGCGACATCATCGAGAAACCCATTCTCTCGAACTTCCGCGAAGGCCTCACCGTCCTCGAATACTTCATCTCCACCCACGGTGCGCGCAAAGGTCTCGCCGACACCGCGCTCAAGACCGCCGACTCCGGCTACATGACCCGCAAACTTGTGGATGTGGCGCAAGACGTCATCATCCGCGAAATTGATTGCGGCACCACCAACGGCATCTGGGTGCAGGCCATCTACGAAGGCGAAGACGAAGTCGTGAAGATTTCCGACCGCCTCATTGGACGTTATTCGTGCGACGACATCATCAACCCGTCCAGCCCGAAGGAATTCTTCGTCAAAGCCTCGCAAGAGATTGACGAAATTCGCGCCAAGAACATTGACACCGCTGGCCTTGAGAAAATCAAGATTCGCTCCGTGCTCACCTGCGAAAGCAAACACGGCGTCTGCGCCATTTGCTACGGCCGCAACCTCGCCACCGGTGTGCTCGCGAAACTCGGCGAAGCCGCCGGCATCATCGCCGCACAATCCATCGGCGAACCCGGCACCCAGCTCACCATGCGCACGTTCCACATCGGCGGCACGGCGCAAGGTATGTTCAAGCAGCCGCAAATCAAACCGAAGCACGACGGCAAAGTTCGTTACAACGAACTCCGCGTCGTGGCGCTCGAAGACGGCAGCAACATCGTGCTGAACAAAAACGGTTCCATCTCCGTCCTCGCGGACGATGGTCGCGAACTCGAATCCCACACGCTCATCATCGGCTCCGTTATCTCCGTGGTGGATGGCGGCAAAGTCAAGAAGGGCGAAGCCTTCGTGCAATGGGATCCTTACAACGTGCCGATTCTTTCCGAGAAGGCCGGTAAGATTAAGTTCCACGACATCATCGAGGGCGTCACGATGAAACAGGAAACCGATGAACAGACCGGCCAAGAAGCCATGGTCGTCATCGAACACAAAGAAGATTTGCACCCGCAGATTGTCATCAGCGACGACAAGGGCGAAGTCGTGGCCAACTACCTCATCCCGTCCGGCGCGCACGTCGTCGTCGGCGAGGGCGACAAGATTGTCGCCGGCACGTTGCTCGCGAAATCACCCCGCAAAGCTTCCAAGACCAAAGACATCACCGGCGGTCTGCCGCGTGTGGCCGAACTCTTTGAAGCCCGTCGTCCGAAAGACGCGTCCGAAATCTCCAAGATTGACGGCATCGTGGACTTCGGTCCCAGCGTGCGCGGCAAACGCTGCGTGCTCATCAAAGACCCCACCACGCAGCTCGAAGAGGAACATCTCATCGCCATCGGCAAACACGTCATCGTGTTCAAGGGCGACTTCGTCAAGAAAGGCCAGCAACTCACCGAAGGCCCCATTGACCCGCATGAAATCCTCGACGTGTCCGGCCCGCAAGAATTGCAGGAACACTTGGTCAACGAAGTGCAGGAAGTTTATCGTCTCCAAGGCGTGACGATTAACGACAAGCACATCGAAATCATCGTGCGCCAGATGCTCCGCAAGGTGCGCATCACCGAACCCGGCGACACCGAGTTCCTCTGGGGCGAACAGATTGAGAAAATCATGTTCGAAGAAGAGAATAAACGCGTCGAAGACAAGGGCGGCAAACCTGCCGAAGGCGCGCCTGTGCTACTCGGCATCACCAAAGCGTCCCTCGAAACCGAATCGTTCTTGAGCGCTGCATCGTTCCAAGACACCACCCGCGTCCTCACCGAAGCCGCCACGCGCGCCAAGGTAGATTACCTGCGTGGCTTCAAGGAAAACGTCATCATGGGACACATCATCCCGGCGGGAACCGGCTTCGATTACCATCGCAACGCCGAACTCCGCCCCTTGGTGGAACTGCCCGAAGAACCCGAAGCGCCTGCCGAAGAAGTCGAGGAAACTCCGCTCGCAGTCTAAACGAACTCCGAATTACACGACGGCCTCTGGTGCAAATCAGAGGCCGTTTTTTTATTTGCAATCGAATAAGTGAAAATGGAACTCCTGCGTTCAGCGAACGTAGAGTTGTGAGCGGAGAGACAGAAAAAGAAAGTGGCGGAGAGAGGGGGATTCGAACCCCCGATACGGCTTTTGGCCGTATACCGGTTTAGCAAACCAGCGCCTTCAGCCACTCGGCCATCTCTCCAACCTTTATTATCAAGCACTTGCGCTTGAATCGATGTCGTCCCGTTGACAATTTGATACTGTAATCTGATACTGTTGGCATGAATAAGAGCCAATCAGAGTCAAACCAGCGTAAGCCGAAGCTGTATCAGCCAACGCAGTATGCAAACCTGATCCGTTACGTTCCATCGGGGACATATTTTGCGAGATTGCGCGTAGCTGGCAAGCTCATTCGTCAAAGTCTGAAAACGAATGCAATCAGCGTTGCAAAAATGCGGCTCGCCGATCTGCAAAAGAGCGAACGTGAAGCTGCCGAAATCAGACAGTCGGGCAAGGCTGGTAAAATGTTATTCGGTGATTGTGCGGATTTGTTTCTTACGCAAACCGACACCAGCAACTTAATCAAGCCGACCAGCAAACTTTACCGGCGCGAATGTGTCACCAGCATTTTAAGTTCGTGGCCGGAACTCTCCAAGCGTGACGTGCGGCAAATCAATCCAGCCGAGTGTGAATCTTGGGGAGCAAAGTTTAGTAACGAATATTCCGCGTCACGCTATAACGGCGCAGTTGGGGTTTTTCGTCAGGTGTTTGAAGTGGCAATACAGGCCGGGGCATTGCATCGCAATCCCGCTTTGGGAATCAAGCGCGCCAAAGTTCGGTTGCCTCAACTTACGTTGCCGGACTCAAAACAGTTTAACGACTTTGTGCAGGAAATTGAGCGGGGCAAGGGACGTGACTCGAAAAAGTGCGCGGACATGGTTCGGTTTCTTGCTTATGGCGGATTTCGCTTGTCCGAAGCGGTCAACGTAACTTGGGCAGATTGTGATTTTGAAAACGAAATTATTGTGGTTCGTGGGGACGCCGAAACCGGCACGAAAAATTGGACGGTGCGACGTGTGCCGATGATTGAGGAAATGCGGGGGCTTTTAGAACGGATGAAAACGCAGGCTGCCGACGAACCCAACACCGCCCCGGTGTTGCGGGTTAAAGAGTGTTTGCAAGCCATGACACGGGCGGCAAAGACAATTGGCATTGCCCGCATTACGCATCATCACTTGCGGCATTTATTTGCTACCCGCTGCATTGAGCAAGGCGTGGATATTCCCACGGTTTCCCGTTGGCTGGGACACAAAGACGGCGGCGCGCTGGCTATGCGCGTCTATGGGCATTTGCGCGACCAACATTCGGTGGCAATGGCGAAGAAAGTTTCATTTGCCACGGCTTTAGCCGCCTGATTAACCCGCGTGATATGAAAAAAACTACCGAGCAAAAACTTGAAACAGAAGTTTGGTGGTGGCGATCAACGGCCAAGACGCATCCGCCATCCTTTGCGATGGAAAATTCAGCCGCTTTTTATTATGAGTTAGCCTGCCGCGCTAATCGCAAAGTTCGTTTAGTGTCCTTTCTGAAATTGAGCCATGCACAAGTCTATGCAATTTCAGGCATGGGTGGTGAGCCAAGCATTGAATATCAATTCCGTTACTCGAATTTTTCCGAGACGGGTGATAATGACACATGGACGGAACGCAGGGATGGTTTGCAGTGGAATTTAAAATTTTCCAATCGGGTTTTGCTCAAAGGTTTTTTGGATTTTATTGAAATCAACCGCCGGAAGAAAAACATTCAGCCAGACCGCACAATTTTGCGAAACCGTCGCAAGCCGCTTCCGTGGCGTTGGCTAGAATTAATGGATTTGGCAGACAAAAAAATTCGTCCATTAGGAGACAATGAGCGACGTAGCTTGAGTGAAGCTCGTAAAATTGCGAAACAGAAATGGAAGGTTCTCTCCAAAGCCATAGACAAATTCAAAGAAGATGTTTCCAACCCGTTTTCGACGGCTTGGGTGTTTGAATATCCGCCATTTACTGCCGATTTAGAATCGGGGGATAATCCTGAAAAGACCCACTGGAAAGGCGTTTGGCCGAGAGAATCAATGAATCAGTGATACTCTCGTAGATTAGGCGCAGTTCGGCTATATTCTGATAGGCGATATGAATACCACATCGCCAAATCAAACATCAGACAACGCCAGCCAAATACTTCCCCGACTGGCTTACACCATGCAGGAAACCGCCAAGATTCTTGGCGTTTCTTACATAACGGTTCACCGGCTGCTAAAGCGCGGCTTGTTGAAAAGTTCTAGGGCATTACGCCACAAACTAATTCCGGCTACCGAGATCGAACGGTTTTTGCGCGAATCCCTTGCCGCAGAATAACACGCAAAGGCTGTTATGTTTGGGCAGAATCATTTTCGCGCCGTTAGCAAATTGCCGCCATTTGTGCGGGGTATGCTCGCCAATCCGTGACGACGGCGGCCTTGCTGAACCGTTTCAAATCCGTCCGCTCCCGCACTACGCTTGTCCGCTCGATAAACTCGCGGCGGAAACACCCGAACTTCCCAAGCTGTTCGCTACCTACCTGACGCTCGGTGCGAAAATCTGCGGCGCACCCGCGTTGGATCGCGAGTTCAAGACGGTGGATTTTCTCACGCTGCTCGATCTCGAATCGCTGCCACCGCGCGTCGCTCAACGCTTTCTCGCCTGACGTGTCGCCTGCGCCCGACATTTCGCTGCTCGACCGCTCGCCGTTGCTTGACGCCTCGCGGCAAACGCGGTTTGCTGCGCCGGTGAATTCGGTTCAACTCGAAAAAACTTCCTGCGGCGTGAAAACTTTTCGCTTGGCATGGCGGTTCATTTTCTTTGTCGCCACCCTCGTATTCGTTGCGCTGGAATTCGCGTTGCGCGTCTGGCTCGCGGGCAAACGCCACAACGCGCGCGTGCGTTGCGAATGGATGTCGCGCTCGGCGCGGCGGCTGATGCGCTGCGTGAACTTGCGCGTGGAATATTTCGGCGAGCCGCCGCGCGCGGGCTTGCTCGTGAGCAATCATCTGACCTACCTCGACATTCTCGTTTTTGGCGCGCGGCAACCGGCGGTGTTCGTCTCGAAGGCCGACGTGCGCAGTTGGCCGGCGCTCGGTTACTTGGCGAAGCTCGCGGGCACACTCTTTGTGCGGCGTGAACGGCGTGCGGACGTTTCGCCACTAACCGCGCAGATGTCGGAGCTGGTGCAGTCGGGCGTGGTCGTGATTGTTTTTCCCGAAGGCACAAGTTCGGATGGCCAAAAAGTTTTGCCGTTTTTCTCGTCGCTACTGGAACCGGCGGTGGCGGGCAACTGCGCGGTCACGCCCGCGTTCATCCGCTACGACTGTGCCGACGGCGTGGTGGCGGACGAGGTTTGCTACTGGCGCGACATGAGTTTCGGCCCGCACTTTCTGAACCTGCTGACGAAGCGCGAACTCCGGGCGACGGTGCGTTTCGGCCAACCGCAGTCTGCGGGCGACGACCGGAAAAAATTGTCGCGCGATTTGCACCAAGCCGTGAGCGCGCTCGGTGGACGGTGAAGCGGCTTGCGCCGGGTGCGATTGCTCGGCTAGCTTCGTCCGTCGCGTGTTCCCCAAGTTTTTTATTTTATGGATTTGATACTCGTCGGCGTCTGCCTCTCGGCCATCATTCTGTTGTATTTTTACAACAACCCGATGAACCACAAACGCTGGTTCATGATTGGCCGCTTCATCAATTGGTTTCCGCTGGGCATGACCTACGCGTTCCTCTACATGGGACGCTACAACCTCACCGTCTCCAAAAACGCGCTCGGCTCGCTGATGAGCAAGGACGACTTCGGCATCATCTTCGGCGTCGGCACACTCGTCTACGCGCTGTCATTTCTGGTCAACGGCCCGCTCGTGGACAACAAACTCGGCGGCAAACGCGGCATCATCGTTGCCGCCGTCGGCTCGTCGCTGGCGAACATCGGCATGGGCGTGCTGACGTGGATGCTCGTCACCGGACGCCTGCACGGCATCAATGTGAAGGTCGCGTTCTCGCTCATCTACGGCGTGAATATGTATTTCCAAAGCTACGGCGCGGTCTCGATTATCAAGGTCAAGGCGTATTGGTTTCACGTTCGCGAGCGCGGCGTGTTCGGTGCAATATTCGGGACGCTGATTTCGTTCGGTGTTTATTTTGCGTTCGACTGGGGCAAGGCCATCGTGGACGCGACTTCGATTAAACCACCGCACGAACTCGGCGGCGTGATGAATTTCATCCGCAGCATTTTCGTCGGCGCGAATCCGACGTGCGACGCGACATGGGCGGTGTTCTTTGTGCCGGCGGTGTTGCTGCTCGGCTGGGCGGCGATTGACGCCTGGCTCATCAAGGACACGCCCGAAGCCGCCGGCCACGCGTCGTTTGACACTGCCGACGCGTCGTCCGGCCAGATGCACGTTGACTTCACCGCGTGGCAACTTTTGAAGAAAGTTTTCACCAGCCGCCTCATGTTGCTCATCGCGCTTATCGAAGTTACCTCCGGCGTTCTGCGCAACGGCATCATGCAGTGGTATCAAGTCTTCATGAAGGAAACAAAATTTCCCGCGCGCGATTTCGCTTGCGACCACTGGGATTGGCTCCCGGAAATGGCGCGGCTGAAACTCCACGCGATGATGACCGGCGAATTTTTTACGACCAACTGGGGTTTGCTGCTCTGCATCTTCGGCATCATCGGCGGCTTCGCGGGCGGCTTGATTTCGGACAAGCTGTTTCAATCGCGGCGCGCTCCGCCTGTGGTGTTTTTCTGCGTGATTATGTTTGTGCTCGCGGGCGCGATGGCGATTTATCTGCGCGAGTCGCCGTTCGTCGTCGGCCTGTCGGCGTTGCTGATTGTGATGGCCGTTATCGGCGTTCACTCGCTCATGTCCGGCACGGCGGCGACGGATTTTGGCGGGCGCAAAGCGACGGCGACGTGTGCGGGCATCGTGGACGGCTTCGCGTATCTCGGCAGCAGCATCCAGTCGTGGAGTCTCGGCTATCTTGTCACGAAAGACTGGGCGTGGTGGCCGCAATTCCTGCTGCCCTTCGCGTTGCTCGGTGGCGTGACCGCCTTGTTCATCTGGAACGAACTCCCGGCGGCGACGCGGAAATTTTTAGCCGATAAAAAAACCGGGCAGCCGGGCAAGTGAATCATTTCGTCGTCGGCTTGCCGGCGAGGCGGGACAAAATAATTTTCCGCTGCAGCTCCAACTCCACGCGGCGCGCGGCAATTTCCGCCGCGCTTAATTTCATCAAGCCGTCCGCACTTGTATAGCCGTCGGGGTTCGCGCTGGACCATGCGAGGTAGGCGTCAATCAATTCCAGCGCGGCGGGCAACGGCTCTTTCTCGAACTTCACCACGAGGTAATCCGTGGTTTGCACCACGGGTTGCAACGGCGTCCTAGGTTTCTTGCTCAACAGCGCGGCTTGCCCGCCGCGTTTGCGCGCTTCAGTCACGACGGTGTGTTCGTTCACCGCGCCGATTTGGCCGGGCGCGCCGACGGTGTGAACGTGGATGAAGCCGAGCACGGAATATTTCTGCGGTGGTAACTGGCCGAGGTCGTAGACGGGCATCGCGTCTACGACGTGCAGCGTGCCGAAGGGGTCGGTCGGCCAGACTTGCTGCGGCTGCTCGTCGTCCCAACTTTCCCAAATCGCTTCGGACTGCGACGGCACGGTTTCGCAGCCGATGAGGAACAACGCGAGCAGCAGCGCGGACGTAAAAGTTTTCATTCGGCGCAGTCTGTGACGAACGCCTGCCATTGGTGCAACTGCAATGTGACGCGTCACGGTTTCTTTGCTTGGCCGTAACCCGAGCGACACAAAACTGGCTGGCTGGTGGAGCGCGGACGCGCAGTCGCTCGCGGCGTTTGGCCAAGTTACAAAACGGCAACGCGCACTGGAAATTTTCCGTCCGCAAAATTTCGCAGTGCAAAAATCCCTCGTTAACACGAGTGCAAAACCGTGTGACACGCTGGCCGAAAAATGAACACGGCTGGCTGTCAGCAGTGAGTTAAAAATTGCGCTCGCTCTATTCTCTGCGGCGCTAGGAATAAGAACACGCAGCGCGGACGACAACGAACTAACTTTATGAAGCGACTCAAACAAATCTTTCTGACAGCCCTTGTGGCCGGTGCGACGCAACTCGCCAGTGCCCTCAGCTATAATGCCAACGACGTTTTGCTGGTCTTCCGCCAGAGTGGTTCCAGCGATGTGGAGTTCAATGTCGGCTCCGTGAACAACTTCCTCGACCAGCCGGCCGGCACGCCGATCTCGGTCAGCTTCAATTCGGATTACGTCTACACGAACAATGGCAGCAGCTTCACCAACGTGAAGTTCGATGCGGTCGCCGCGACGACAAGTGCCGCCTCGCAACCGCGCGTGTGGCTCACCGACGCGAACCTCGCCGCAATGCCCGCAGATTTCACGGTCAGCAAATTCTCCGTCGTGCGTGGCAAGATTGACGCCGTCGGTGTGCAAAACGGCGCCATCACCGGCTCGACTAATATGCCGCTGGTGATTTCGCCCACGGCGGTCGGTTCCTACAGTTACATCGTCTCGCCCGGCAACCCCACGGCCGTCGGCACTTTCGGCGGTGATGTGCCGTTCACCGTGGATGCCACGAGCGGCAACTCGCTCGCATTCTACCAAGTCGTCGCCAGCGCGGCGTCGCCCAAGCCGTCCGCGATCAAGGTCGGCACGTTTGATTTCAACAGCACGAGCGGCGCGGTCACGTTCACGCCCGTCGCCGTTTCGCCCGTGTTCACGGCACCGACGTTGTCGTTGCAAGGCGGCACGCAGAACGCCGGTTCGAGTAAAACTTTCTCCGTCACCGCTGACGGCACTTGCAGCTTCCAATGGTATTTGAACGGCACGGCGATTGGTGGCGCGACGAGCAGCTCGCTCACGATTGCCAGCCCGCAACTCGCGAACGCGGGTGCTTACACTTGCGTTGCCAGCAACTGCACTTACGGCACGACGACCACCAGCGCGCTCGCGCAACTCAATGTTCTCGACGTTCCCAGCATCACCACGCAACCGGCCAACGCCGCCGTGGCGCGCGGAGCCTCCGCCACGTTCACCGTCACGGCGAACAACAACTACGCGGGCACGGGCGTCGCTCCGGTGCTCGGTTATCAATGGTATTTCAACGGCGCGGTCATCGTGAATGCGACGAACGCCAGCGTGACCATCGCGAGCATCAGCCACGCGAACATCGGCAATTATTCCGTCGTCGTCAGCAGCGCGGCGGGTTCGGTCACGAGCAGCGCGGCGACGTTGCGCTTCACTTCTGCCACGGCTTACTTGCCCGGAGACTTGCAACTCATCTTCCGCAAATCCGGTTTCAACAACGCTGAAATCAATCTCGGTTCCATCAGCAATTATTTGAACCTCACGTCCGGCGCGGTCGTTCCCGTCGCCTACGACACGAACACGGTCTACACCAACTTCAGCAGTTCCCTCGCGAGTGTGAAATTCACTCTCGCCGCCGCCAACAGCAGCACGCTCTGGCTCTCCGATGCGAACCTCTCGGCGGTTCCCAGCGACGTGACGTTGAGCAAATTCTCCGCGCTGCGTGGCAAAGTTGACAACGCGGGCATCCAAGCTTCCGCCATCACGCTCGGCGCGAATCCGCTGCTCATCGCGGGCAACGCGGTTGCGGCGTGGGATTCCATCGTCTCGCCCGGTAACAGCACGGCAGTCAGCACACTCGGCGGCGACTCCGTCTTCACGGTCGAAGCGGCCAACAGCAATTCCGTCGCGCTCTACCAAATCGTCGCCAGCGCGGCCACGCCCAAGCCTGCGGCCATCAAGATCGGCACGTTCACTTATAACACCGACGGCAGCGTGACTTTCACGGCGTCGGCAGTCACCCCGGTGTTGACCTCCGCTGCGCTCTCCGCGCAAGCCGCGACGCTCAACGCGGGTGTGAGCAAAACCTTCTCCGTCACAGCTGACGGCGCTTGCAGCTTCCAATGGTATCTCGGCGGCGTCGCCATCGGCGGCGCGACGAGCGCGAGCTACACGATTGCCAGTCCGACTTCGACGGATGCCGGTTCCTACACCGTCGTCGCCAGTAACTGCGTCTACGGCACGACTACCACGAGCAGCGCGGCGCAGTTGAATGTCATCAGCGCGCCCAGCATCACCACGCAACCCGCCGCGACTACCGTTGCGCGTGGCGGTTCCGCCACGTTGACCGTGGTGGCGAATGACGGTTACACCGGCACGGGCGGCGCACCGACGCTCACTTACCAATGGTATTTCAACGGTGT
>JBJOPC010000342.1:0-9278 GCA_046050965.1 Verrucomicrobiota bacterium
ACGGCAGCGCGAGTCCGATGGCCACGCCCTTCGCGTGCAAATCCGTCGCGAGCAGCAGCACGGAAATCACGACCGGCGCGACGCACGCACCGGCGAGCAGCGCGGCGATTGCGCCCAACCCGAACGCGATGAGTGAACGGCTTTTTACGCCGCGCAGTTTGTCGCCCATGCCCGCTTCGTAGCGCGAGAAATCCATGTTGAATTTTCCGAACATCGCCAGCGACAGAAACCCGAACACGATGGCGATGCCAACGTTGAACCAGATGGACGAATTCAGCGTGCCGAACTTCGCGCCGGTCAACACTACGACGAGGCCAAGGACGCCGTAAGCGAGTGCGACGCCTGCGCCGTAAGTCGCGCCGTGCATGAAACCTTCGCGGCGCGTGTGCGCGGCTTTGCCCGCGCCGATGATGGCGAGGTTGATGGGAATGAGCGGCAGCACGCATGGCGTGAGGTTGAGTGCGAGGCCGCCCAGCACGATGAAAATCATCGTCACCGCGAGACCGAATTTTTTGTATTTGGCGAGCGGGTCGTTGCTGGCCTCGACGTGGCCACTGGCGGAGCGGTTCAGGAAGCTCACAAAGTTGCCTGACTTGAGATAGCCGGTTTCCTTCGCGACAACTTTGAAATCGCCCGCCGCACTTTGCCAGTCGTCGGACGGCGCGTTGGGGTCGGCGGCGATTTCAACGGGCGCAACAATTTTTGGCAACGCCTCGGCATAGACGCCGCTTGGGTTGACGGCGAATGTGCGTTTTTCCGGGAAGAAACAGGCATTGTTGCTGCAACCTTGGAATTTCACGATGAGGTCGCCAGCGAACGGGCGGAGGTCCACGGCGAAGTTGCGGTCATAAAGTTTTTTCTCGTGGCCGGTGGCTTTATCCACGGCGACGACGGGCGCGGGCAGTTTCACTGGCACGAGTTCGCCGCCATCAGCAGTCTCGAAATGAATGCGCTCGGAGTAGAGCACGCAGTCGGTCGGCACGGTGAACTGCACACGCAGCACGGGGA
Source organism: Verrucomicrobiota bacterium (assembly GCA_046050965.1). GTDB lineage: Bacteria > Verrucomicrobiota > Verrucomicrobiia > Limisphaerales > JAFMIX01 > JAFMIX01. The sequence continues at coordinate 1,009 of JBJOPC010000342.1, forward strand.
TGTTCTCGCTCATCCGCAAGTCCGCGCCGACGCCGAACGGACTGCGCGGGCGTTCGGCTTGCGCGGTGAACGGGAGCAGCAGCGCAACCGCCAAGAGGAGGGGCTTGAGCGTTTTCATAAAACGGATTTTTGGCTTGGTTTAATTACAGCCGCAACCGCCACCGCCGACGCCGCGTCCGCCACTGGCTTGTTCGCGACTGAAGAAGATATGCTCGTCTTGGGCCACGCCGAGCGGGTCGCGGTCGCCGCGCATGGTGTAGTCGGCGAGCGTGCCGCGTTGCCACGGTTTGACGTGCGCGCAGCCCGTGAAGAACAGCGGTGCAACGAGCGTGAGGAATAAAAATTTCGTTTTCATCATTTGCTCACAAGGCTGTCGAGTTGTTGCTCGTAGCTTTTCTTGATGGCCGCGCCGTCGAATCCGTCATGGATGAATTTCACTTTGCCGTTGGCGTCCAGCACGAACGAGCTGGGCATTTTGCCGATTTCAACTTTGTCCACGAGCTTCTGCTTGGCGTCGCGCACGACGTTGAAACTCGCGGCGTTGTCTTTCAGAAACGCGTCTTTGTCCTTGGCGTTCTCGTCCACGTTCACAGCGATGATGACGACTTTGTCGCCGTATTTTTTGACCAAGTCATTCATCACGGGAAACGATTCTTTGCACGGGCCGCACCACGACGCCCAGAAATCCACGACGACAATTTTGCCTTTAGTGTCCGGCAATTTTCCTTCGAGGCCGAACGTGGCGAGGTCGGGGAAGGCGTCGCCGACTTTGAGCGTGGCGTGGGCGGTGAACGCGGCGAGCGTGAGCGCGAGCGCGGTGAGGCGGGTGAGTTTAGCTAGTGGCATATTGGTAAAAACCTTTCGTGTGGACGCGAGAATTTTCCGTAGTAATCGCCCCTTCCACGCCGGGGCAAAGCGACATCATTTCCAAACCTTCCTTCGCACCGAGCACAAACGCGGCGGTGGATAAAATCCCCGCGAACGTGCAATGCGGCGCGATGACGGACACGGACATGACGCCGTTGTGAACTGGATGTCCAGTGCGCGGGTCAATGATGTGACCGTAGCGGCGATCGTGGCTGGTGAAGTGGCGGAGGTAATCGCCGGACGTGGCGACGGCGTGGTTATTCACGGCGACGCCCGTCCATGTTTTGCCGGGCGCGCGCGGGTCTTCGAGGCCGACGTGCCACGCGCCGCGCTCCGGCGGTTCGCCGTGGACGCGCACATCTGCGCCAAAATCTACGAGGATATTTTGAATTCCATGTTGCAACGCCATCATCGTGACGCGGTCTACTGCAAACTCCTTGCCAATGCCGCCGAGATCAACACTCATGCCTGCGCGCGGGAAAAAGATTCCGCCGGGACGTCGCTGGATTTTTCCCCAGCCGACGAGTTCGTGCGCGGCGGCAATCTGCGCGTCCGTTGGCACGACGGGCGGGTTGGCTTTCCAGTTCCAGAGTTTAATCAACGGTGTGGAAGTGGGATCGAAAACTCCGCGCGTAAAAAAAATCATTTCGCCGCACAGCTTGAAAAGCTGTTCCGTTTCCGGGTCAATTTCCACCCAGTGTTCCGCAGCCGAAGCGTTGATGCGGCTGATGAGGCTGTCCGGAATGAACCGCGAGTAGCGCGCCTCAAACCACGAAATCCACCGCAGCACTTCGCCCTGAAACGCGCTCGCGAGCTTCACGTCCGCGCATTGGAAATGCACCCGGCATGTCGTGCTCATGGCCGTGAACGTGAGCTGGTGCAGCCCTTTGTCCAAGACGGACGAGGCCGAGCGGCGCACGCGCTCGTGAACGAGCGGCATGGAATCGGTTTGATTATTTAGAACCATAAGCGGCAGCCGAGCGTAAATACAGTAGCCGACGGATACGCACTCGCAGATGTCACGCCATCCAAGCCTTCCATGACGTAGCGTTTGTAAGCGGCGTCGAGCGTGAACCACTTGCTCACGTTCCAAGTCGCGCTTAAGCCGTAGGTGAACGACTGAAACTGCGAGAGCCGGTAGTCCGGCGAGAAATACGCGGGGCGATTGTCGCCGTCGGGCAAGAGTTCGTAGTAGAAGAACGCCGCGCTCTGCCGGTAGTAACGGAAGCTGGGCGAGACGACGACTTGCCGACCAAGCTTCTGATACCACGCGAGCGAAATCGTGTGGGCATTCACATCGAAGGTGTCGTGGAAGAAACGGTAGGATGCTTCGAGACTGCCGTTGACAGGCTTGAAGAAATGCGTGAGGCCGACGTAGCCGATGAATTTTTCGCGGTCGCGCGGGCGTTGCTCGAAGAAGCCGGCGGGATTGTCCGCGTCGAGTTGCAGCGTGTTCGCCGCGACGCTGAAGCGGTAGGGATCGTTGAGATAACCGTGGCTCGTGCCGTAGGTGAAATTGACCGTGAGGACGGTGTGCGCGCCGAGCAGTTGGTTCACGCCGATGAGAAAATCGTGGCTGGACTTGTCTTGCGGGCGGCGAAATTCGTCGAGCACGGTGTCCGACGTATGCGACCAACCAAGATTGAGCGTGGTGTTTTTCTCGTTGAGTTCGCGCGCGTAGTTCAGCGCGAAGCCGAGCGAGTCGTAGTCGGATTCTTTGCTAATGGAAAACTGCGGCGTGAGCGTGTGCGCGCCGAACGTGATCGGTAGTTCGAGCGAGAGCGCTTCGCGGAACTCGTGGAGCTGCGTGATGGGGACGCTGGCGTTGTTGGTGTTTCCCGCGATGGGCGGTTGGAAACCATAGACGGAGAAAAAGTCGTAGTTGTATTTCTTTGCAGGTGCGGCGCCGTTGGGCGTGGCGCCCGAAATCGTGTCCAGCACCAGCTCGCCCTTGAGCGCGACGCGCGGACTCATCTTCAAATCAAACAGCACCGAGTGGGTCTCGACTTTGATGCGGTCGTGGTCCTCTTGGTAAAGTTCGTAGCGATAATCCGCGTGGCTCTCGCCCGCAGACGCGCGGTGCAGGCGGCAGAAATTCAGCAACGCGGCGAGCGCGAGTGTGCGGGCGGGACGGCGTTGGCGAAGCGTGTTCCGTGAACGGAGCAAATTCATCGTTATTAAATTAATTTTCAACTCGTGGCGTTCAATGCGAGAACTGTGCCACAAGTTAAGCTTGAGGTGGTCGGGAAAAATACTGGAACACGACCGGGAGGCAAATTTGATTTGGGCTGTGGCAAAGCTGGTGGAAGTTCCAGACTCCATTTGTCCTCGTTTATTTCTCCAAAATCACGTCGCCGCCGATGATGCGTTCCAGCCGCCCGTGCTGCGTGCGGACGAGCAGCGAGCCGTCGTCGTCCAGCGCTTCGGCACGGCCTTTGATGGTGCGGTCACCGAGGTGGATGGAAACATTTTGGCCGAGCGTGGCGCACTGGCTTTCCCATTCGTCCGCGAGCGCAGCGAAACCGCTGCCACAGGCACGCGCGTAGTCACGGTCCAGTTCGCGCAGCACCGCCGTCGCCAGCGCGGGGCGATCCACCAGTTGCCCGGACTCGACGCGCAAGGAGGTGGCGAGCTTGCGAAGGTCGGCGGGAAATTCCGACGCCGTGAGATTCACGTCCAGCCCGATGCCGAGAATGACGTGGCGCACCCGGTCAGTTTCCGCGCTCATCTCGGTGAGCACGCCCGCGACTTTTTTGCCGCGAATCAAAATGTCGTTCGGCCACTTGATGTCCGGCACGACGCCGGTCTGCTGGCGAATCGCCCGCGCGAGTGCCGTCGCCGATGCAATGGTCAGGCGCGTGGCTTCTTGCGGACGCAAATTCGGGCGCAGCAAAACGGAGAACCACAAACCCTTCTTCGCCGGCGAAATCCAGCGGCGTCCCAGTCGCCCGCGCCCGCGCGTCTGCGCTTCGGCAAAAACGACGACGCCTTCCTTTACGCCGTCACGCGCGAGTTTTTCCATCACGTCGTTCGTCGAGGTGGTTTCCTTGAACACGCGGATATCGCGCCCCACGACTTTCGTCGCGCCGAGCCGCGAGAGCAAATCGTCCGCGTGGAGCAAGTCGGGCGCGCCGGTGAGCCGGTAGCCGAGCACGGGGCTGACGGTGATTTCGTAGCCGACTTCGCGCAGCGATTCGATGCGCGCCCAGATAGCGGCGCGGCTGATGCCCAGTCGCTCGGCAAGTTCCGCGCCGCTCACGCCACCGTCCGGCGCAGCGCGCAGGGCGTTCAAGATTTGCGTGTCAGTCGTCATTTTATTTTGTCCGCAGATTTCGCAGATGAACGCAGATTAAAAATAAAAAAATCTGCGCCAATCTGTGAAATCTGCGGATTCATTCTTCAAAGTCCAAACCGATGTCCACCGCCGGGGCAGAGTGCGTAAGCGCGCCGACGGAAATAAAATCTACGTCGGTCTGCGCGAGGCCGCGCACGGTTTTCAAATTCACACCGCCGCTCGCTTCGAGTTGTGCGCGGCCATGCACGAGTTTCACGGCGGCGCGCAACTGCGCGCGGCTCATGTTGTCGAGCAGGATGATGTCGGCGCCCGCGTCGGCGGCTTGCGCGACTTGCGCGAGCGTATCGGCTTCCACTTCGACTTTGAGCTGGGGAAATTTTTTCCGCGCGCGCGCCACGGCGGCAGCGACGGCGTTGGGCGTGGCGTCGCGCAACGCAGTGAGGTGGTTGTCCTTGATAAGAATCATGTCGAACAAGCCGATGCGGTGGTTGCGACCACCGCCGCAAGCCACGGCGAATTTCTCGAACCGCCGCCAGCCCGGCGTGGTCTTGCGCGTGTCGAGAATCTCCGCGCGCGTGCCGCGAACGGCGGTAACAAACTGCGCCGTGAGTGTCGCCACGCCGGAAAGCCGCTGCACAAAATTCAGCGCGACGCGTTCGGCAGAAAGAATGGCGCGCGCCGAGCCGCTGACTTCAAGCATGGTTTCGCCCGCGCGGGCGCGTGAGCCGTCCGAAATGGGACTCATGAGCCGTATGCGACCCATCTGCCGAAATGCCTCCTGCGCGAACGCCAACCCCGCAACGGTGAGTGGCACACGCGCGCGCATGACCGCGCGGGCAGTGGCGGTGCGCGGCACGGTGGCGAGCGTGGTGGCGTCGCCGCTGCCAAGGTCTTCGGCGAGCGCGGCGCGGACGGCGGCGCGGATTTCTGCGGCGGACAATTTCACGCGCGCAAGATGGCGGCAGTGCGCGGCGGGCAAAAGAAAATTGTGGCGGCCAAACGCGCCCGCATTTGGAGTGCGGCGACACGTCTCCCAGTGACAAAGCGCGGTCATGCCCGCGCACTCCAAATGAGGACACTACCCTTTCGAGCGCGTGGTTGACGCGAGTGCGCCAATGTTCAACCATCCGCGCGTGAAAACTCCCGGCGTATCCAATCCCCTTGTGCGCGGCGGCGTCATCGGCGCGCTGCTGGCGGTGGGCTTCGGGCTGGCGTTGCTCTATTTCAAGTTCGGCCTCGGCCTCGTGCATTTGAGTTATGATTTGCCGTTCGCGCTCAAGCCTGTCGTGAGTCCGCAGGAAGTCGTGATGGTTTATCTCGACGACGATTCGCATAAGGCATTGAACCAGCCTTACAACGCGCCGTGGAATCGTGCGCTGCACGCGCAACTCATTGACCGCTTCACCGCCGAACACGCGCGCGCTGCGCTGTTCGACATCGTGTTCAGCGACCCCGGCCCGAGCGTGGAGACGGACGCCGACCTCGCGCGCGCCATCAAGTCGAACGGCAAAATCATTCTCGCTGTGGACTGCGTTCCCGCCGCGTATGGCGTGGATGGATTGCTGGCAAAATCTTTCACGCCGCCGCAATCGCTGTTCAGCGAAGTCGCCGCCGATCTCGGCTCGGCGGAAGTCAATCCCGACGACGATCTCGTGATGCGCAGGCACGTTCCGAGTTCACAAGACGACCCGGTCGCGGGCGAAAGCTGGGCGATGGCGAGACTCCTCGGCGCGGAAGTCACGAAGAATCCCAAGAACAGCCAACTCGAACGCTGGCGGAATTTTTACGGCCCGGCCACGACGCTGCCGAACGTAAGTTTTTACCGCGCCGTGATGACGAACGCGCCCGACGCGTTGCCGCCCGGCTACTTCAGCAACAAAGTTGTGTTCGTCGGCGCGCGACTGCTCACCAAATTCGGCGGCCAGCGCAAAGATGAATTCCCCACGCCCCACTCGCGCTGGACGAAGCAGGTCAGCTTCATGCCCGGCGCGGAAATTCACGCGATGCAATTCCTGAATCTCTGGCGCGGCGACTGGCTGCGGCGATCACCCAAGAGCGTCGAGCTCGCGGTGCTGGCGCTCACCGGTTTGCTCGCGGGCTTCGGGCTGGTGCGCTTGCGTCCGGTGGTCGCTACGGGTGTGACGCTGCTCACCGCCGCGCTCGTGGCCGCGGCGGCTTACTTTTCGTTCGCGCATCTGCTGTGGTGGTTTCCGTGGACGCTCATTCTCGTGCAACTCTTCGTCGCACTGCTGTGGTCGGTGATTTTCAACTCCGTCCAACTCTACGTCCAAAATAAATTATTCGAGAAGTCGCTCGAAATGTATCTCTCGCCGAAGCTCGTGAAAAAATTTGCGGCGAACAAAGAGTTGCTCCAGCCCGGCGCGAAAAAGGAGACGCTCACGATTCTGTTCAGCGATATCGCTGGCTTCACCACGATTTCCGAGGGCATGGATTCCGACGAACTGGCGAAGCACATGAACGCCTATTTCCAAAGCGCCGTTTCGGATTGCATCCACCACACCGACGGCACGATTGTGAAATACATCGGCGACGCCATCTTCGCGTTCTGGAACGCGCCCGACCCGCAGGCCGACCACGCCGTGCGCGCGTGCGAGGCGGGCTTGCGTTTTCGAGATCAGCCGCCGCAATTCATGAACGGCCAGCAACTCATCACGCGCATTGGCCTGCACACCGGCGTGGCCAACGTCGGCAACTTCGGCAGCACCACGCGCGTGGATTACACCGCGCTCGGCGAGAACATCAACCTCGCCTCGCGCATGGAGGGCTTGAATAAATATCTCGGCACGGAGGTGCTCATCACCGGCGACACGCACACGGAACTTGGTGGCAAACTGCTGACGCGCTACCTCGGCGATTTCCGGCTGAAAGGTTTTGAACGCACCGTGGCCGTCCACGAACTTGCGGGTAAACTCGACAAGGCCGAAACTTTCCGCGACCCGCACGAAACGTTCGCCGCCGCGCTGAAACTGTTCCGCGACCAGAAATTTACCGAAGCCGAGTCTGCTTTCAAACGCGTGCTGGAAATCTCGCCAAAGGACGGCCCGTCCAAATTTTATCTCAAGCACCTCACTGAACTCGCCGAGCATCCGCTGCCTACCGACTGGAATGGCGAAGTGGAGTTGAAGGAAAAGTAGTTTGCACGTTGCTGCAAAACTTCAGTGTTCCGTTGGCTTGGCGATGCGCTCTCCCTCTCCCTAGCCCTCTCCCGCTGGGAGAGGCCGGGGAGAGAGAGAACAGATTCCACAACCGTTGACTTCAGTTTTTACCTACGCCTAGCTCACTGACCGTTACGCTGCGTGGTGACTTGCGCCGCAGTGATTTCGGTGGCGGCGGGCGCGAAATTTTTGCGGAGATAATTCAACACGCTCGCAATGTCGGCGTCGCCCAGCACTGTGCCGAACGCGGGCATGACGTTGCCGAATTTCTCGCGGTCGGCCGGCAGCACGGCGGCGGGACCGCGCAAGACGACGTTGATGAGTTGCGTCGGTTCGCCTGCTAGAATTTTGCTGGTGGCGAGCGCGGGTTGCAGGCCGGGCACACCGCTAGCGTTGGCCATGTGGCAGGCGGCGCAGGCTTGCGCGTAGGTTTTTCCGCCGGGCGTTTCGCTGCCGATGAGCGCGGCGGGTGGCGCGACAACGGCGGCTTTTTTCGCGCGCACGGAATTGGTTTCGCCGGTGTAGAAAATCCGCCAGATGCGCCCGCGCTCGGTCTCGCAAACGTAGAGCGAACCATCCGGGCCGACGGCCACGCCGCTGGGACGGTAGCGGGCATCGCGGGTGTTCACGAACTCCGGCTTGCCCGCGAAATCGTCGGCGAAACTTTCGTAGCCGCCGCGCGGCATTCCTTTTTCATCGAATGGCACGAAGGCGATTTTGTAACCGGCCTGTGAGCGCGGCGCGCGGTTCCATGAGCCGTGGAACGCGACGAACATTCCGCCGCGATATTTTTCCGGGAATTGCGTCGCGCCGTAATACGCCATCTGCAACGGCGCCCAGTGCGCGGGGAACGCAACGACCGGCGCGTCGTAGAGCGCGTTGGTGCTGCGCGTGTGGTTGTCGCCGCCGAACTCGGGGCAGACCATGCGCGC
>JBJOPC010000343.1:0-3992 GCA_046050965.1 Verrucomicrobiota bacterium
GGCGGTGACACTGACGGGGTTGGCGAGGGCAATGACGCCCGCGTTGACCGAGCCGCCCGCAAACACGAGTGCGCCGCTGCCAAGGCCAGCGGCGGTGCTGACGGTCAACGTGCCGTTGCTCACGATTGTGCCGCCGGTGTGGGTGTTCGCGCCGGATAAAATTAAGGTGCTACCCGCGCCCGCTTGCACGACGACGCCGCTGCCGGTGATGTTGTTAGCAATCGTCGGCGAGTCGTTGCGGTTGATGACGAGCGTGGCGAGGTTGCTGATGGTGCTCGTGCCGAGCAAACCGCTGGAACCGGCGTTGCCGATTTGCAGCACGCCGCCGCGCACGGTAATCGTGCCGGTGGTGTCGTTGTCGGTGGTGATGGTCAATTTACCGGAATTAGTTTTCAACAGTGTGCCGCTGCCGGTAAGCCGCCCGCTGCCGCTGAATACAAAATCTTTGGTGGCGTTGACGGTGACGGACGCGGGGTTCATCGCGGCTGAGAAATTGACGGGCAAGCCGTTGGAGCCGGTGTTATCAAAGGTGGTGTTATCGCCAACCGCGAAGGTGCTCGCGCTGCCCGCCTTAATCCAATTCGCCGTGGCGAGATCCCAGTTGTTCGCCACATTATCGCCGCGCCAAGTGAGGTTGGCCGGCCCAGCGACGCCGCCGACGATGAGTTGGATTTCTTTGGCTGCAAGGTCTTGGGCGAGGGCGATGGAGCCGGTCTGCGCGGGCGCGTCGAGCGTGATAACGTTGGTGTTACCGACAAAATTGCCGCTCCATTTGTAGAGCGTGTAAGTGCCGTTGGGAATCGTCGCGCCGGTGGGCGTGACGCGCACGGTCATCGCGCCCGCGAGATTGAGGTCGCCGCCGATGAGGATTTTGTCGCCCGTGCCGGGCGTGGTGAGGTCGAAGGTGTTTGTCACATTTGCGCCGCCGAGCGTGAGGTTGTTGGAGAAGGTCAAAGTCGCCACGGCCGTGCCGCTGGTTCCGGGCGAAATCAAGCCGTTCGTCGCGGTGAAATTGCCCGCCACGCTGCCGCTGCCGAGGAATGTTTTGGTGTTGAGTGAAAATTCTGTGGTCAACCCGGACACGTCGAACGTCGCGCCGGTGGCCACAGTGATGGACGGGGTATTAGACAACGAGGCTGTGCCGGTCAAGGCCAGCACGCCGTTGGAGACGACGGTAACGCCGGTGTAGCCACTGACTCCGGCCAGCGTCAGTTTGCCCGTGCCGACTTTGGTCAGGTTGCCGGTGCGGCCGGCCAAGTTATTTCGGTCGCGAATAATTCCGTTGAAGACCGTGGACGTATTCAGATAGCCGATTTCCCAAATCATCGAAGTGCCGCCCGCATTCTCGCTGGAGTCTAACTTGGTGTTAACGCCGTCACCCATCAACGCGCCGAGGCGCACGATGGCGGGCGCTTGCGTCGGGCGGAAATCCACACGACCCGCGTTCGTGCCGAGGTTGAGGACGGTGGAGCTCATGTTGTAGAACACCGCGCCGCTGCCGAGGTTGAAGCGCAACTCACTGCTCGTCCCGCTGTCGTCCATATTAATCGTGCCAGTATAATTTGAGAGTGCGGCAACCGAGCCACCGCCGATGGTCAAACGGCCGTTGATGTGCACGAACATCGTGCCCGACCCCACCCACACGCCGTTAAACGCGTCGTAACTGCCGGTCGCACTTTTGATAGAGACATGGCCGGTGGTCAGCACGCGGTTCGTGTTCGCAAAATTAGGGCCGCCACTCACCACACCCACAGCGCCGCCGTTGTAGACCACTTCTTGCGAACCGAGCGCGGCGGTGTTGGAAACAATGACCAAGCCGTCATCAAGCTGGCAGGACGACATCGTGTTCGCGCCTGACAACAGCACCGCGCCGCCGCCTTTTTTGACGAAGCCCTGCGTGCCAGCAAGCACTGATTCAATGCGCGCATCGAGCGTCAGTGCCGATGTGTTGGTCGAAGCCCCCGATAAACCCACGTTGATCTGCGGACGTCCCGTGGTGGTGCTCAACGTAATCGTGTTCGCGCCCGCAACCGTCCAGCCGCCCACGGTGTTCGTGTCGCCGTCGCCGAAATTCAAATTGCCGAGCGTGTGTGCGCCATCGAGCGTCACCGCGCGCACGGCGGTCACGTCGTTGGTAAAATTAGCCGTGGCGTCCGCGCCGTCCGCAATGGTGTTGCCCGCCCAACTGGGGGCGGTGTTCCACGCGCCATCGGCGTCCGCCGCCCACGAACCACTGGCGGCGTGACTCCGCGTCGCGAGCAACAGCCCGAACGTGAGGGTGGAAAAAGTTTTGGCGAAACGAGCGCAGGCGGGAGTTTTCATAAATAGAATTCGGGAACGCGGACAGTCTGCCACACGCGCATCAAATACGCACCCCTACTTTCTGCAAAGGCCTTTGAGATTTGCGCGCCGCAGTGACGCCAAGCTACGGAAGCAAACAACGCCGATCGGGTGGGACGAGAGTCCTCACGAGCCGTCTTGACCAACTCGTTACGTTTTAGTTTTTCCGAAAACAGTGACAGCTAGAAGACAACGGCGAGCGTGGACGCTCGCCCCATCCGCCGCGCCGCCAGAATTATTTCCCAATCCCAATCTGTTTGAGGAACGGCTCAATGGAGCGCGGGCGACCGAGGAATTTCTCGATGGAAATATTCACGTCGCGTGAATCTCCCGGTTCGTAAATCTCGTGGCGGAGTCTCATGCCCACGCCGGTATCGAAATAGCCGTCGGTTGCTTGCTCGAAGGCGGTCGCCATGTCGGCAGCGATGGCATCGGCCCACGCGTAGCCGTAGTAGCCCGCGTCGTAGCCCATCAAGTGACCGAAGTAAGCGACGAACGCCGTGTCGGCTGGCACGGGCAGAAAAACTTCGCTCAACTTCTGATTCGAGAGCGGCAAAGTCTCGCTGGCGTTCTCCGCGTGAATCTGCGTGTGCAGCGCCATGTCGAGCAGCGCGAAGGAAAGTTGCCGACGATAGCGCGTGCCTTCGGTGGCGAGGCGCGCTTCTTTTAATTTTGCTAAAACTTCGGCGGGAATTTTCTTGGACGGGTCACGATAATCAGCGGCAAAGCTGTCCAAAACTTTTTTGTCCCACACCCAATTTTCCAGCATCTGCGACGGAGCCTCAACGAAATCGCCGGGCACGCTCGTGCCGGAGAAGTGCGAGTATTTCGCGCGCGTGAGAATGGAGTGCATCGCGTGGCCGAACTCATGGAACAGCGTCTCCACATCGTCATGCGACATGAGCGATGGTTTGTCTTTAGTGGGCGAAGGAAAATTGCAGACGAGGCAAACCGTTGGCCGTTGATATTGCCCGCCCGGCAGAAGTTTTCCGTCAATGATGCCGAACTGCGCGAAGTGATGGTATTTGCCTTCGCGCGGGAACATATCGAGATAGAACAAACCGAGCGGCTCACCCGTGGCAGAATCGCTCACGGCATAAAGCTGCAAGTCGGCAATCCATTTGTAAGGCGGCTCCACCCGCTCGAACTTGAGACCGAAAATCTTTTGGTAAATCGCGAACATTCCGTCGAGCGCGTGTTGATACGGGAAGAAGACGCGCAACTGTTCCGCGTCCACGTTGTATTTCTGCTTCTTGAGTTCGTTCGCGCAGAAACGCCAGTCCCAGATATTCACGACCGCGTTTGTGTCGCCGGTCTGCGCGATCTTGATGGCGCGGAACTCCGCTTGTTCCGCGTCGAACTTTGGTTGCAAACCCGTCTTTAAATCTTCAAGGAACTTGATGGCGTTCGCGCCGGTCTTCACCATCTTCACCTCCGTCTGATAATCCGCCCATGTTGCGTAGCCAAGTTTCTTACCGATGGTGTCGCGCAGCACGACGATCTGCTCCAGCAACGGCACGTTCTCTTTCCGCGCGAGATTGTTTTCCGCGATAAACAACTTCTTACGCGTCGCCTCCACCTTGCAGTTATCTAGCACGGTGATGTAATGCCAAGTCACGTTCGCCTTCACGACGTAGGTGTCGTTCGTCTTC
>JBJOPC010000344.1:0-2518 GCA_046050965.1 Verrucomicrobiota bacterium
CGCGAGCTTTACGTCAAGAACGACGCCGTCAATTATCCGACGCTCTCCTTCAAAGACCGCGTGGTCAGCGTGGCCTTGAGCCGCGCGAAAGAACTGGGCTTTGAAACCGTCGCCTGCGCGTCCACCGGCAATCTGGCCAACTCCGTTGCCGCCAATGCCGCGAGCGCCGGCTTGAAATCCTTCGTGTTCATTCCCGCCGATTTGGAGCATGGCAAAATTGTCAACTCGCTCATTTACGGCGCGAATGTCATCACCATCAAAGGCCATTACGACGAAGTGAACCGCCTCTGCGCCGAAATCGCGGGCAAGTTCGGCTGGGCGTTTGTGAATGTGAATATGCGCCCCTACTACGCCGAAGGCTCCAAGAGCATGGCGTATGAAATCGCCGAACAACTCGGCTGGCGGCTGCCGGATCACACGATTGTGCCGATGGCGTCCGGCTCGTTGCTGACGAAAATCCACAAGGGCTACCAGGAATTTACCAAGCTCGGCCTCGTGGCGAACACCGCCACACACATTCACGGTGCGCAGGCCACGGGCTGCTCGCCCATTTCCGTCGCGCAAAAAGCCGGGCTGGATTTCTTCAAGCCGGTCAAGCCCGATACCATTGCCAAATCGCTCGCCATCGGCACGCCCGCCGACGGTTTTTACGCGCTTAAAGTGATGCGCGAAACCAACGCCGCCGCCGATGACGTGACCGACGATGAAATCCGCGACGCCATCCGGCTGCTCGCCGAGACGGAAGGCATTTTTGCCGAAACCGCCGGCGGTGTGACCGTGGGTGTAGCGAAGAAACTTATTGCGTCCGGGAAAATCCCGCGTGATTCCAGCGCCGTCATCTGCGTCACCGGCAACGGCCTGAAAACGCTGGACGCCGTGCAGCATCACTGCGGCAAACCGCGCGAAATCAAGCCCAGCCTGCGCGAGTTCGAGGCGCTGCTGGCGCAGGAAGAAAAGGTGAGTGCGTAATTCATTTACAAACCTTCCTTTTGACCCGGCATTGTGTTAGGGAATCGCTGAATAAAGCCCAGTTTTCAAATTTCAGTTTTTGGGGCGGAAGGCTGATCCCCAAAATGCCGAAAAAGTGTCGGGCCGATGGGGTTGGCAGGGCTGTTCTGGCTTGATGGCGAAGGTTGGTCGCCTTTTTTCGCCGTTTCAAGCGGCTTTATGCCTGTTTTTTCACGCCGTGGCCGTGCGTGCGCCGATCATTACGTTGGCGAGGCCAAAGAGGGTGTAAAGTTGATGCCCGTTCTTGGCGAGGCCGCGATACCGCACTTTCCGATACCGGAAAATATTCTTCACGATGTGGAAGGGATGTTCTACAAACGCCCGCACGGAAGCTTTGGCTTTCTCGACCGCCTTGAGGGTTGCTTTTGCGGCGCCTTCGGCCATGGCTTTGATCGGCCCGCGTTTGCGAGCGATTTGCCAGTCGATCGGCTGTTTCAAGGCGACGATCTCGGCCCGTTTCTCCACACCAATGTAGCCGGCGTCGGCGTGCACTTGCGTCTCTTCGCCGTGCAGCAGTTCTGCGGTCTGGGTGATGTCGGCCACGTTGGCGGCGGTGGCCACCACGGTAGGCACCAGCTTGCTGTCCCGATCCGCGCCGATATGTGCTTTCATCCCGAAATACCACTGGTTGCCCTTCTTGGTCTGGTGCATTTCCGGGTCGCGTTGTTTTGCTTGGTTCTTGGTGGACGACGGCGCGGCGATCAGGGTGGCGTCCACCAAGGTGCCTGCACGCAGCAGCAGGCCGCGCGCGGTGAGGTCGGCGTTGATGGCGGCAAAGAGGCCTTTGCACAGGTCATGCGTTTCGAGCCACCGGCGAAATTTCAAGAGCGTGGTGGCGTCGGGCACGCCTTCGGCAGCCAGTTCAATGCGGGCAAAGCCTTGTAATGCCTGACTGTCGTAGAGCGCGTCTTCGAGGGCTTCATCGGCCAAGCCATACCACTGCTGGAGAAAATAAACCCGCAACATGCGCTCCAACCCGATGGGCGGTCGGCCACGTTCGCCTTTGGGATAGAACGGTTCGATGACGGCCAGCAACTGCGGCCACGGAATGACGGCCTCCAGGCGCGTGAGAAACTTCTCCCGGCGGGTGATTTTCTTTTTATCGGCAAACTCCGCTTGGGAAAAACTCGGCTGGTGGGTCATGCCATAAGTATAGGAAAAACCAGATGGGGAGTCGCTACTAAATCCATGACCACTGGATTAAATCAGCGTTTCCCTAGTGACAAACCCGGCGTCCGTGGTTAATGTTTCCTCACTACGGTAAGGCAGTCAGTAACCGGTTGCTTGAGCGTGTCCGCCCAACGCCGTGCCGAACGCTGCCATCACCGCACTTGTTTCTCCGCCGGGCCGCTGGCCGGGCCAACCTCCTCTAATCCTATGTTCAAAAATACCAACTGGAAAAATATCGTAACTATCGCCGTCGTCGTCGTCGTGGGCATCGTCACCGCGCCGCTGTGGCTGCCGCCGCTCAAAAGTGCCGCCGCCAAACTCCCCTTCATTGGCCCCAAAC
>JBJOPC010000345.1:0-6726 GCA_046050965.1 Verrucomicrobiota bacterium
CGAGTGGACGTTTGGTTTTTAGCAGGGTGGTGAAAACTTGCAACGGTTTTTTGCAGAAAGTTATTCACAGCGGTGGCGGGGGGAGACGATGAGACGATAGACCATAAGACGATGGGACGGGGGACAAGTCTCATGGTCTATAGTCTATGGTCTATGTCTTGATTCGCCCGCTCCTCGACCCGCTCCGGCTGCGCGAGGGTGAGGCAGGGTATTTTCTGCATTTCCCGCTTTGAATTTCCGCGCGCTTCCTGTTAGAAACCCTCCTATGACTTCTTCTGCGATGGTCTCGACCAAGGAATTGGCCGCGCAAGTCGGCGCCAGCCCGCTCTATAATCACGATCTCGCGCCGGTGCCGGAGGCGGAGCGCACTTGGGCGGTGGGCAGCTACGCGGCGTTGTGGATTTCTATGTCGGCGTGCATCCCTACTTATATGCTGGCGTCATCGCTCATCGGCGGCGGGATGAATTGGTGGCAGGCGGTGCTCACCATCTTCCTCGGTAACTTGATTGTGCTGGTGCCGATGATTCTGAATGCGCACGCGGGGACGAAGTATGGCATTCCGTTTCCGGTTTATTGTCGCGCGGCGTTCGGCACTTACGGGGCGAATGTGCCGGCGGTGTTGCGGGCGTTGGTGGCGTGTGGGTGGTTTGGCATTCAGACGTGGATTGGCGGGGATGCGATCTATAAGATATTGGGGGTGTTCTTCCCGGCGATGCTCGGCGGCGCGGCGTTACCGGGGTTGGGAATCAGTGCGACGCATTTGGGCTGCTTCCTGTTCTTCTGGGGAATAAATATGTGGGTGATTTACCGGGGCATTAACACGATTAGGTTTTTGCTGAACATTAAAGCACCGTTGCTCATCGCGCTTGGTCTGCTGCTGTTGTATTGGGCATGGCGGAAGGCGGGGGGCTTTGGCCCGATGTTGTCGCAACCCTCGGCGTTCGAGGTGGGGCAACCGCAGGCGGGGAAATTTTGGGGTTACTTCTTCCCGGCGTTGACGGGGATGATTGGTTTTTGGGCGACGCTCTCACTGAACATCCCGGACTTCTCGCGTTACGCCCGGTCGCAGCGGGATCAGGTGCTGGGTCAGGTGCTGGGCTTGCCGTTGACGATGGCGCTGTATGCGTTCATCGGCGTGGCGGTCACGTCGGCGACGACGGTGATCTTCAAGGAGACGTTGTGGAACCCGGTGGATGTGCTGACGCGGTTCAACAGTCCGGTGGTGTTGGTCATCGCGATGGTGTCGCTGTGCATCGCGACGTTGGCAACGAACATTGCGGCGAATGTGGTGAGTCCGGCGAATGATTTTGCCCACCTCGCGCCGAAGCGGATTTCGTTTCGCGCGGGCGGCTACCTCACGGGCGTGATGGGGGTGTTGATGATGCCGTGGAAACTCGTGGCGGATCCGAGTGGGTATATTTTTACGTGGCTGATTGCCTATAGTGCGTTGCTGGGGCCAATCGGCGGGATACTGATTGCGGACTACTTCGTGTGGCGGAGACGGGAGCTGAACCTCGTGGCCCTCTACCAAGCGGAGGGGGAATATAAATTCACGCGGGGCTACAGCGTGGTCGCGCTGGTCGCCCTCGTGCTGGGCGCGCTGCCCGCCCTGCCCGGCTTCCTCGTGCAAGTGAAAGCGCTGGACACCACCAGCGTGCCGCCGTTGCTCGCGGAGTGTTATCACTACGCATGGTTCATCGGCTTCGCGGTGGCATTCGTCGTGTATCTTGCCGGACGGAAGCTTTCCAAGTAATTTCCGCACATGACCAAAACGTTCCTCGCTCTCGCCGCCACCGCCACGCTCGCGTTCGCCGATGCCCCCGCGACGCTGACTGTCACCGCCGTCAATCAGCTTCCGCTCGCCCGCGTCAGCCAGACCATCGAGCTGACCGCCGCCCAACTCGCGCCGCTCGGCACGACCAACCTCGCCTGCATTCATGTGCAAGACGCCGCGGGCAAGGAACTCGTCGTGCAAGCGGTGGACACGGACTTCGATGCGTTCCATAAATACGACCTCGTTATTTTCCAAAGTGATTTCGCCACGAACGAAACGAAGACGTTCACCGTGAGCGTCGGCAAGAAGCAGGAATATTCCAAGGAAGAGTTCAAGGCGTTCGGGCGGTTCAACCGCGAACGCTTCGACGATTTTGCGTGGGAGAATGACCGCATCGCCCACCGCATCTACGGCAAAGCCTTGGAGACGTGGGAAGGTGAGCCACTCACGAGCAGCACCATTGACATCTGGTCCAAACGCACCGCGCGCATGGTCGGCAACGACTGGTATCTCGCCGACCATTATCACCACGACACGGGCGAAGGCGCGGACTTTTATTCCGCTGGTAAAACGCGCGGCTGCGGTGGCAACGGCATCTGGGCGGCAGATAAACTTTGGGTTTCCAAAAACTTCACCGCCTCGCGCACGCTCGCCGCCGGGCCAATTCGCGTGTTGTTTGAACTCGATTACGACGCCTTCGACGCGAACGGCGTGAAAGTTTCCGAGACCAAACGCATCTCGCTCGACGCGGGCAGCCAGCTTGACCACCTGCAAAGTTTATACAAATCCGACGCCCCCGGCGCGCTCACCTGCGGCATCGGCCTGCGAAAACTTCCCGGCGAGCAGGTGGATTTCAACGCCGCCAACGGCACGCTCCTCGCGTGGCAGAAGATGGAGAAGAACGCCGGACAACAAGGCGTCGCCCTGCTCGTGAATCCCCAATCCGTCGGCCAGACCGAAGACAAACTCAACCACCTGCTCCTCACCAAGTGCGACGCGCACAACGCCGTGAGCTATTGGGCTGGCTTCGCGTGGGACAAAGCCGGGCAAATCCCCGACGCCCCCGCGTGGAAAAAATACGTGGACGAATTCGCGCAAGGTCTCGCCTCGCCGATTGAAGTCAGCGTGAAGTAAGGCGCGCATCTGAATAGCCTCTTAAACTAATCAAGCACTGAACCAACCCACCGCTTATGAAAAAACATATACCCACCGTCGCCGGCGTTTTGCTCGGCCTCATATTCCTGATGGCCAGCGTGACGTTCTTCCTCGGCAAGATGCCCGAGCAGAAGTTCCCCGAAGGCTCGCCCATCGCCCACTTCATGGCAGCGTTCGGGCCGACCGGCTACATGGCATTCGTGAAAGTTTTTGAACTGGTCGGCGGCTTGTTGGTGCTGGTTCCCCGCACACGCAACTTCGGTCTGCTCGCGCTCGGCCCGGTCATCGTGAACATCATCGCGTTCCAAATCTTCGTCGCGGGTGGTCATGATTTGCTGAACCCGATGCTGCTCGCCATCGAGACGCTCGCGCTCTACCTGCTGTGGGACGCGCGGAAAAAATTCGCCGGTTTGCTCAACTGAGATTCATTAACCACCAACCGAGGAAAACCAAACTATGAAAACAAAATTGTTCCCCCTCTGCACCGCCATGCTGCTCGCCGCTTTTTGTGCGAATGCCATGGATGCCAAACCGGTAGCTAAACTCGGTTCGCCGGAATTTGAGCGCATGAAAACGCTCGTAGGTTCGTGGGCGGGCAAGGTGGACATGGGCGGCAACCCCGTGGACATGGACTTGAGCTACCGCTTGCTCGCGGGCGGCTCGGTGGTAGAGGAACGCTGCTTCGCTGGCACGCCGAATGAAATGACGACGATGTTTTATGATCAGGGCGGCAAGCTAGCGGCCACGCACTACTGCGCGCTCGGCAATCGCCCGAAGTTTTTGCTGAAATCGTCGGACGCGAAATCCATCACGTTTGATTTCGACAAAACGTGCGGCATCAACGCCAAGAAGGAATCGCATATGCACAGCCTGACGCTCACGTTCAACGATGCGAGCACCGTAACGATGAATTGCCGCGCGATCATGGACGGCAAAGAAGTGATACCGCACGACACAGTGCTCAAACGCGTGAAATAAATTTCCCCAATGAAAGCCAAACCGATGCTCACAAAAATTTTAATCGGCGGCGGCGGGTTGGTTGTGCTGTTGCTCGTCGTCATTGCCGCGCAACCGTCCGCGTTCCGCATCACCCGCTCGCTCGCCATCGGTGCGCCGCCGGACGCGGTGTTCGCGCAGATTAACGATTTGCACCGCTGGGGCGCGTGGGATCCGTGGGCGAAGTTGGATCCGAATTGCAAGACGACGTTCACCGGCCCGGACGCGGGCGTAGGCGCGGCCATGGCGTGGGACGGCAACAACCAAGTCGGCGCGGGCCAGATGACCATCACCGACAGCAAACCCGGCGAACTGGTGCAACTGCGACTGGAATTTCAACGCCCGATGAAAGCCACCAACCTCGCCGAATTCACCCTCAAACCCGATGGCGGAAAAACCACCGTGACGTGGACGATGTCCGGCGAAAATAATTTCATGGGCAAGGCGTTCAGCCTCTTCGTGAATTGCGACAAGATGGTCGGCGGACAATTCGAGCAGGGATTGGCGAATTTGAAAACCGTGGCGGAAGCGACGGTTGCCAAATAGCAGCGGACGGATTACCGCTGCACCCGCGCGCCGCCGCCCTTCATCAACTTCTCCACTTCGCCCACGTCCGCCATGCTGGTGTCGCCGGGCGTAGTCATGGCGAGCGCGCCGTGCGCTGCGCCGTAGTCCACGGCTTTTTGTGCGTCGCCCGTCGTGAGCAATCCGTAAATCAAACCGCTCGCGAAGCTATCGCCGCCGCCCACGCGATCCAGAATTTCCAAATCGGGATAGCTGCGGCTCTCGTAAAATTTCCCACCCATCCACGCGATGGCCGCCCAGTCGTTGACCGTGGCCGTTTTCGCCGCGCGCAACGTCGTGGCCGTGGCTTTGAAGTTCGGAAAAGTTTTTACCGCCGTCTCGATCATTTTCTTGAACGCCGTCACGTCAATGTGCAACAGGTTTTCATCCGCGCCCTCGACGTGGAAACCGAGACACGCGGTGAAATCTTCCTCGTTGCCGATCATCACGTCCACGAACTTGGCGATTTCGCGATTCACTTCCTGCGCGCGCTTCGGTCCGCCGATGGATTTCCAAAGCGACGGACGATAGTTCAAGTCGTAGCTAACCATCGTGCCGTGCCGCTTCGCCGCTTGCACGGCTTCGATGACCAGTTGCGGCGTGGTGTCAGACAACGCCGCGAAAATGCCGCCCGTGTGCAACCAGCGCACACCGAGCTTGCCGAAAATAAAATCCCAATCGAAGTCGCCCGGCTTGAGTTGGCTCGCCGCCGTGTGGCCACGATCCGACACGCCCACCGCACCGCGCACCCCGAAGCCGCGCTCGGTGAAATTCAAACCGTTCCGCACGTCGCGTCCGATGCCATCGAACTTCGCCCACTTCACGAACTCCGTGCTGACGCCGCCTTGCAAAATAAAATCCTCGAGCAACCGCCCCACGTCATTGTCCGCGAACGCCGTCGCCACCGCCGTGCGCAAGCCGAAGCAGCGACGCAGCCCGCGCGCCACGTTGTATTCGCCGCCGCCTTCCCAGACTTGAAATTGGCGCGACGTCCGCACGCGCCCTTCGCCGGGGTCGAGGCGCAACATAATTTCACCCAACGAAAGCAGGTCGTATTTGCAGGCGTCGGCAGCTTTGATTTTCAAATGGCTCATGCGCGCGATGGTAGACGGTGCGGAAAAAAAAGAAAAACATTTGGTGCGAGCGCACCGTTTCACTCACCGCTGATGTAGCCATTGAACCAACTCATCGCCGCAGCGGACGCCAACCCCAACTGCACCAACAGCCCTACCGCGCTCAATGCCTCGCCCCAGAGCAGATGTTTGCGCGCCGGGTTCCAATGCGCCCGCCCGCGCCAAGGTAAGCACGCCGGGTAGGTCGCGTTGCTGCGCGCGCCTTTGAGCGGCAGTCCATCGCGCAACATCGCGGCAAGTTGCTGATTCAGAAAAGCAAATTCATCTTGTTTCATAAGCCAAAAACCCGGCGGTATTCCGTTTCGTTCGTCACGCCGCGGGTCAGCAGTTCGCGCGCGGAATGTTCCAGCGTTTGCTGGCCGACCACGGGCGCGAGTTCGTGCGACCGGATTTACCCGCACAGTTTTTCGTCCGCGCGCAGCCATTCGACCACCGGCACACGCCCGCCGTAGCCCGCCTGCAAACACGCCGCGCAACCCGCGCCGTCGCAGTGGCGGCAGAGCTTGCGCACGAGCCACTGGTTCAAAATCAACTCCACCGACGACGCAATGGCCGAGTGGTCGGCGCACAAAACGGCCAGCCGTTCCAGCACGCCGCGACACGAGCCGGCGTGCAGCATAGCGATGACGAGATGCCCGGTGAGCGCAGCGCGCACGGCGAGGTTTGCGGTTTCGTCGTCGCGGATTTCGCCGATGACGAGCACTTGCGGGTCTTGCCGCAGCAGGTGGCGCGCAGCTTTGGCGAAGTCCAACCCGCGCACTTCGCTCACTTCGGTCTGCATCACGCCGGGAATAATCTGCTCCGCCGGATCTTCAATCGTGATGATGTGTCGTCCGCCGAGTTCGACGAAGTGACGTAAGCAGGCGTAAATCGTTGTCGTCTTGCCGCTGCCTGCGAGGCCGGTGAGCAGGAGCAACTCGGCGGTCTGCCGTAGAAAAAATTTTAATTCCGTCACAGCAGTTTCCGGCAAGGCGAGTTCGGAAAGTTTTTTGGCCGCACCGCCATGGAATAAACGCAGCACGATTTTTTCACCCGTGACCGTCGGATACGTCGCCACGCGCAGATCGCTCGGGGCGTTCACCGCCGCGCGGTCAATGCGCCCGT
>JBJOPC010000346.1:0-3693 GCA_046050965.1 Verrucomicrobiota bacterium
CACGAGCAACAGCAGAAACGCGCCGACGTAATCCATGAGTTGCTTCAACAAACTTTGCCACGAGGCTTCGGGCGTGGTGCGGAAAATCATGACGGGGCGGCCAAGAAATTCGTCGAGCGTGGTCTGCGAAAGTTGCGTCTGGAAAAAATCGGCGACGAGCCAAGCTTCGATGCCTTCGACTTCGCAGGCGCGGATGACGGCTTCGACTTGCTCAAAGTAAACGTGGCGCGCGCAAAGGATGACGCCATTGGCAGAGTGTTCGTGCAGCAGTTCGACGAGGCGCGTGACGGAGGAGCCAGCGAGGTCGAGTTCAGCGGCGGCGACCATGGCTTCTTCGGGATGTTTTTCCAGACCGCTGCGGAAACGCGCGGTATCGGCGGGTTCGCCCACGAGGATGACGCGGCGACGGAGTTGCGCCTGCGTGAGTTTGGCGCGGTAGCCGAGGCGCAGGGCTTCGTCCTTGAGCAGGATGAGCAAGAAACTTCCCGCGCCGAACCACACGGTGATGGCGCGCGCGAGATACATTTTGAAAAAGAAAAACAGCAGCGTGAGTCCGAGCGCAAGGACGAGACAGCCTTTGAACAACGGCCAAACCGTGAGGCGGCGCGGAGAAAAAACGGGGCGGTCGTAGTAGCCCTGCGATTCGAGCACGAGCGGCGCGGCGAGAAAAATCAGCGGGAAAAACCAGACGAACGATTCCATCGGCGCGACGTCATCGCGGTGCAGCAACTCGGCGATGAGCGGATGCGCGCGCAGCGTGTAGGCAAACCAGAACGCGACGAGCGCAAGGCTGGCGTCCAACAGTTGCTGGACTTGCATCCGGGCTTGGTTTTCGCGTTGCAACATGGTTTCGGGTTTCTAGTTTAGGCGCGCGGAGGCGGGCGGGCAATCCTTACGGTTTTGTGGCGGAGTAAGTTGGAATTCGGGGACGACGCTGGCGGCGAGTTTTTTCAGGCGCATGAGCGTGGCTTCGTCGGCATCAGGCTCGCAAGTGGTAAAGAGGCTGACGTAGGCCCAGCGCGTGAGTTCGCCAGTGCGGAGGAGACGCGCGGTGTCGGCCTGCGCGCGGTGCAGGCCGCTGCTGTCGGCGGACAGCTCGCGGTCGGAGACGAACCAATAAAAATAGAAGCCGTGTAGTTCGTGCCGCTCACCGGTCGGCAGTTGCTGCTGGAGCCGCAGGGAAAGTTTAAGTGCGGGAATCGCGCCGTCGCCGACCGGCATGGTGATGTTTTCCGTCGCCACGATTTGCAAACCTTGACCGGGCAAACACGCCTGCGGACGATGAATGCTGCTGCGATCTGTGCCCATGACCACGACGCTCAACTGCGCGCGGAAACCGTCGTCGGTGGTGTAGTGACGCAGCGCAAAGCTCGTGTCGGGCGGTAAAGTTTTCTCGAACACGGCGGGTGTCTCGATGTTGTGCGCGGTGAATTCGCCCACGCGCTCCGGCAGCAAGATGGGGCTGCGCCCGTCGGTGAGCGGCGTGAGCCGGATGCCGGGCGGCGCGAGGTGCTGTTTGGCTTTCGTGCGCTCCAACGCCGCGACCGTGAGCAGCACGAGCGCAAGCACGGCGGAGAAAATGGCAACGCGCGTTTTCATTTCACATCCTCCGAAATTTTTTCACGCAGCAGCCGAGCGAGGCCGATAACGCAGCCGAGCGCGATGAGGAACGTGAGGAAGCCAAGTTTCTGCTCCACCCACGAACCGGCATCTTGCCCAAACAGTTCCGAAATAAAAATGACCAGCGTGAGCCGCGCGACGTTGCCGGCGATGGCGATGGGAATCGCCGCGAGCAGCATCACGCCGCGCCGCCACCACGTCGCGAAACTCACAAAGGCAAAAATCGTCGTGAGCGTGAACATCATCGTTACGCTGCGAATGCCGCTGCACGCAGGCACGATGTCGTAGTTGAACGTGCGCGCGGCGTCGAAGATTTGCGTGCCCACGCGTTGCACATCCGCGCCGCCGAGCCGCGCGAGCGCGACGACCGCTTGCGAGACGATGACGCGCAGCGGCTGCGAGAGCGGTTCCGCCAACGTGGCGAGCGGCAGGCAAAAGCCGAAGATGAAGAACGGGAAAAAACTCGCGCGCAACCACGCCCAGCCCCAGACCAACCCCGTCAATCCAAACAGCCCGGTGAAAAACCCCACACCGGAAATCCGCGTCTGATGCACCGCGAACCCCAGCCAGTGCAGCAGCAAACCCGCGATGACGAGCGCGAGCGCGGGCCACCAATTGCGCTTTGGCACGGCGAGCAGCTGTGTGCGGCGATCCCAGAACAGGAAGGCCACCGCGAACGGCACGAGCACACAATGCTGGTCGTCCGGCGAAGTATCCCAGACAAATTTGAGCCAGCCGAAGAGCGATTGGGTTTTGACGAAGCCGAGCGCGGAGTTGCCGAGGCACTGGAACAGCGTGAGCCAGACCACGAGCAGCGTGGCGAAGAAGCCTTTGTCCGGCAGCGCGCGCCAACTGGTGGCAAACTCGGCAGCGAAGGTTTTCTTGGACTCGGCTTCGGACATGGGGTGGATTGGATAGCTCACCGGACGGGTTTGCTCAAATGAATTGCGGGGAAATTTTTGGCGAGGTGGTGACTTGTCCGCAAATTTCGCAGATGGGCGCAGATTTATTAATAAGGAAGCCATGAAGCCATGAAACGGAGGGACGAGTTACCCGAGTCCCGAGCCAAAGAGTTTTGATTGGAACTTGGGAACGCGTCCGTCCGAAATTCGATGCCCCAGCACCGAGGCGTCCGGCGTCTTTTTGACGACACCCTCGAACTTGGGAATGGCTGTCTGCGCAGGCTTCGGCGCTTGGAGTTTGTTCGCCGCACCAATCCCAAAAGAAAAACCGGGCGACGGAGTTTGTCCGTCGCCCGGTGCGAATTCGTTTTGAACCGCCGCGTTACGGGGTGTCCGAGAGGCGGAAGAAGCGGAAGTTGTTGCTCGCTGGAACCGTGTAAGGACTGGTCGCGCCGGGAATGGTGACGTAGCCGTTGGAGACGACGGTGGAAGCGCGCAGGTAGTAGGCGGCGTTCGTCCAAGTCAGCACGACGTTGGTGCTGGACGGGGCAGCCGCGAGGTATTGGCTAGCGGGCGCAACGGTTACGGTGTTGCCGTAAACGCTCAATAGGTCATAACGGATTGTGCCGCCGGTTCCGTAGGTTCCAGCCGTGCCGAGGTAGCTGGCGCTGCCGCTGCCGGTGGCGGTGCTTTCAAACTCCGTGACAATGCGGAAAGCAAAGTTGGCGTTGTCATTGATCGTGGTGATGGCCGAGAGGTCGGCAGAATAAAACACAAACGAGTTGTTGGTTGCGCCCATGGTGATGACTTGGGCGTCGTTGGTGGTGGCGGTGAAACCATCTGCGCTGTATTGGAGGCGGGCGTATTTGCTGCCGGTGTTGCTGTGGCGCTGCTCCCAAGTGAGCATGATATTTTTTTGGCCGACGGTGCTGACGTTGAACTGGATGCCGGCGGTTTTGTTGCTGACGCTGGCCGCCGGATAATTAGCGGTGCTGAAACCGTTGTTGATACTTCCAGCGGCTTGTGCCGGGTCGGTAAATGAGCCAGCTGCAATCGAGCTGGGCGTCGCACCACTGAGGCCGAGCAGGCTGGCGCTGCCAGAACCTTCCGACGGCGCAGGCGCGGTGATGGACAGTCCGTTCTGATTGAAATTCCAGCGCGCAATCCGATT
>JBJOPC010000347.1:0-15960 GCA_046050965.1 Verrucomicrobiota bacterium
AGCCCATCGGGCCGCGCGCGCCGATTTTGTCGGTGCTGATGCCGATCTCCGCGCCCATGCCAAACTCACCGCCGTCGGTGAAGCGCGTGCTGGCGTTCCAATACACCGCCGCCGAATCCACTTCGGCGAGGAACTGTTTCGCCCGTGCCGCGTCACGTGTCACGATGCTGTCGGAGTGTTGCGAGCCGTAGTGGTTGATGTGGTCAATCGCCGTGCGCACATCGGCCACAACGCGGACGTTGAGGATGTAGTCGTTATACTCCGTGAAATAATCTTGCTCGGCGACGGGCTTGATTGCCGATTGCCGATTGCCGATTGCCGATTGAACAACGCCGAACGAAATCGCATCGCAGCGCAGTTCAACTTTTTTATCGGCGAGCTTCTGCGCTATCTGCGGAAGAAATTTTTCCGCGACAGCTTTGTCCACGAGCAAGGTTTCCATCGCATTGCACACGGCAGGACGCTGGACTTTGGCGTTGAGCACAATTTCTTCGGCCATTTGCAAATCTGCGTCAGCGTCCACGAAGACGTGGCAGACGCCTTTGTAATGTTTAATAACGGGAACTTTGCTGCACTCGGTCACGGCGCGGATGAGTCCCTCGCCGCCGCGCGGCATGCAGAGGTCAACGAGGTGCGTGAGCGCGAGCAATTCCTTGATGGCGTCGCGGTCGGTCGTGGCGACGACTTGGATGGCGTGTTCGGGAAAATTTCCGAGCGAGCGTTTGCCCGCGTCAATCATCACGCGCGCGATGATTTGATTCGAGTGCAAGGCTTCCTTGCCGCCGCGCAGAATAGTGGCGTTGCCGGATTTGAAACACAGGCTCGCGGCGTCCGCCGTCACGTTGGGGCGCGATTCGTAGATGATGACTACGACGCCGATGGGCGTAGAAATTTTCTGCAACTTCAAACCGTTCGGGCGTGTGCGTTCGTCGAGAATTTTGCCGACGGGATCCGCGAGCGCGGCAACTTCGCGCAGTCCTTTAGCCATCGCGGAAATTCTTTTATCGTCGAGCTTGAGCCGTTCGAGCATCGCGGACGTGAGGCCCATCTTCGCAGCGGCGTCCATGTCGAGCGCGTTGGCCGACTGAATGGCAACGGTGTTTTGCTCCAACGCGGCGGCCATGGCGAGCAGGCAGGAGTTTTTCTCCGCCGTGGTAAGTTGCGCGAGTTGGCGCGAGGCGACCTTGGCTTGCTGCGCCAGTTGCGTCATCTGTTCCGTCAAATTCATGCGCGCAAACTACGCGAACCGGCGGGCTGGAAAAAGCGGGAAGTTGAATCCGTGAAAGCTGACAAAAAACTGTCTCTCCAAGCTCGGTCAGCCGGAGAGACAGTTGCGGGCGAACGACTATTTCTTCTTGGCAGCGGACTTCGCGGCGACGGCGGCGCTTTTTTTATTGTTGGCGCTGCTGACTTTCGCGTTCTTCTGCGTGGATTTCTTCTGGTTAGACTTCGGGGATTTATCGCCCATGGTTTTGATTTTCTTCTGCGGGTTGACTCGCCGACGGCATAAAAAGTTTCTCCGTCGGCAAGGCTATCGTGCGGGCGAGTGCGCAGATTGTAAATGGCGGAGACGGCTCATCGGCAACAGCCCGCCCTTGTCTTTGCCGACTTGGCTGCTATTGTCCCGCCATGACTGCGGCACTTCAAAGCATTGCGGAAACCGTCGAGCAACTTCCCGCCGACGACCGCGCCACGCTCGCCGAACGGCTGATTGCTAGCTTGGAAAATTCCGACCTCGAACGGCAATGGACGGATGAAGCCGTGCGCCGCCGCGATGAAGTCCGTGCGGGCAACGTCCCCACGATTCCCGCCGCCGAAGTTTACCGGCGCATCGAACAACTGCTCGCCTCGTGAGGCACGAGTTCCATCCTGAAGCCGCGTTGGAATTTACCGAAGGCGTCCAGTTCTACCAGCAACGCGGACGCGAACTCGGCGCGCGCTTCGCAGTAACCAGCCATCAATTATAAAGAATCAAAAACGAACTCATCATCATCGGCAGCAATTCTACCGGCAGCGAAAAACGTTCAGACGCCCTTCCCAATTGAGGTGATTCGATGTCGAGATACTGCTTCTGGTTTTTATCAATGAGAATTTGATGGACTATCACTATATGGTGGTGTGGGTAAAACGTGGCATCTCCAACTTGGGTTCGGCAACGTTCCCATGCCAGCATCACACCAGCTACATTGCTGGCATCAAGCACTCGTCCAACTCGGTCAACGTCGTGTGTGACATCCAAGTGTTTTGCCAAACAAAAGGCTCTAGCCATATCCAAAACAAGCGACGCGGACACTTTACCAGATGAATTGCCAAGCTCTTCAGAAAATCTTTCCCACAACGCGTCTGGTTCAATCGGTTGGCTAATCTTTTCTGCCAAAATCATCAACGCGCGTGGACCACATTGAAGTTTATCAAAATGAATACTCATAGCGGCGACTGCTTCGTCTTCCGCAAGTCTTGTTGCTGCGTGAGCAACTCCAGCCGCACATCGTCAGCGATGTCGGGCTGGGAATAACGCTGCGTGAGCGCGGTGAGTTGGCGATCCAGAAACTGATTCCGCAGGCGCAGCGTGAGGTCGGCGAGTTGTTGCGGCACGTTGGGGATGGTGCGGGCTTCTGCGCTGATCTCGCAGATGAGCGCTTGCAACGCAGGCGTGGCGCACTCGTGCAGAAACGCCGCGAGGCCGTGCCACTGGCCGCTCGCTTCGGCGGCGAGACGGCGGGAAATGATTTCGCGCACGTGCGGGTGCGGAATCCAATCCAGATTCAAATGCGCGGCGAGCCACGACGCGGCGTCATCGTCGGCGAGCAACAGCCGCAACAGCCAATGCTCTTGCGGATTCGGTGGCGCGAGCGGCTCGTCAATTTCCACTTCCGTCGCACTGTCGGCGGCGTGAGCGTGGGCGTCGGCTTCGGCGTCGTTTGGCAAATAATCTTCGTTCGCAGACGCGGCGGGCGTGAAGGCGAGCTTGGCCGAGCGCGCAATCTTCGTGAACTCCACGCGCACGGCTTCGGGCGCGACGCCAAGTCGCAAGGCAGTCTTCTGCGCGTGCGTGTCCACCACGACGCTGTTGCCCGTCTTGTGCACGGCCTCGGCCATCGCGCGGAGAATGGCGAGGCGACCTTTGTCCGTTGTGGCGTCGTTCTGCGCGCAAAGGCGGTTCAAATAATAATCAAAAAAACCGGGCGCGTTCTTGATGACTTGAGCGAAGGCTTCGCCGCCGTGCGCCTTGATGAAACTATCCGGGTCGTGCGGCGTGGGGACAACGGCGACGCGCACAGCGAGGCCGGACGCGAGCAGGCTGTCGAGTGCGCGCACGGTGGCGTTCTGGCCAGCGTTGTCGGCGTCGAAACAAAGGACGACTTCGTCCACGTAGCGTTTGATGATGCGCGCGTGTTGCTCGGTGAAGGCCGTGCCTTGCGGTGCGACAACGTTCTGCACGCCGCCCATGAAGCACGCGATGAGGTCGAGTTGGCCTTCGCAGATGATGGCGAACCCGGCGTCGAGGATGGCGCGCTTGGATTTATCGAGGCCGAAGAAAACTTTGCTCTTGGTGAAGATGGCCGTCTCCGGCGAGTTCACATACTTCGCGGTCTTCTCGTCGCCGTTCAAAACGCGGCCGCTGAAGGCCACCACCCTGCCCTGTTCGTCGCAGATGGGAAACATCAGCCGTCCGCGAAAGCGGTCGTAGTGATGCTCGCCGCCTTCTTTCTTGAGAATCAAGCCAGCCTTCTCCACGGTGGCGAGGTCGAAGCCTTTGCTCTTCGCCCAGTTCACGGTGTCGTCCCAGCTTTCGGGCGCGGCGCCGATGCGGAACAGTTTGATGGCGTCCGCACTCACGCCGCGCTTGGCGAGGTAATCCCGCGCGACCTGCCCGGCGGCTTCGTTCGCCAAACAACTTTGCCAGCGCGTGGCGAGTTGGTCGTGGATGGTCAGCAGTTGGTCTTTGAGATGGCGCGACTCGGCGGCGTGGGGATGGTTGTCCATCTCCAACGGAATCTTCGCGCGCTCGGCGAGACGACGCACGGCGTCCACGAACCCGATGTTCTCGTAGTCGCGCACGAAGCCGAACACGTCGCCGCCTTTGTGGCAGCCGAAGCAATGGAAAATCTGCTTGTGCGGATTGACGTTGAAGCTCGGCGACTTTTCTTTGTGGAACGGACACAGCGCGGTGAAGTTCGCGCCCGCGCGCTTGAGCGGAAGATAGCCGCCGATGATGTCCACGATGTCGCTGGCCGCGCGGATTTGTTCGAGCGTCGTGGGAGAAATGAGACCGGCCATGCGCGCGGAATTATTTGGCCGTGCCGGTGGGGTCTTTCCACTCACCGGGGCGTTGCACCGCGCGCTCGTCCAAGTGCGTGGGCTTGAGCAGCAGGAATTCCAAGTGCTGTTTGACCTGTCCGCCGAGGAGCGATTTGCGGAACACCGTCACCTGCAAATCATCCAAGCCGGAAAAAAAATTACTGTCGAACCATTTTTGCTGATACGCGAAACGCTCTTTGACTTCCTTGTCCGTGAACAACCGCGCGTTGAGGAACGACAACGCAAAAATCATAATGCAAACGAAGCGCACCAAGCCCGCGCCCATGCCCAGATAATATTCCGCGCCGCCAAACAAACTGCTGCCGAGCAATTTTCCGCCGAGAAGGCGCCGGATGAAACCGAACACGATGCGGATGACGATGGCGCAGGACAGGTAGGCGATGACGTTGCAAGACATCCGACTGACCGGGGCTTCGTCGAAGAGGAATTGCGCGACCGGCTCATACGCCAGCGCTGCGCCGACGATGATGGCGAGCCATTGGAACATGAACATCATCTCCACGCTCATGCCGTTCTTGCGCCCGCGCGAGATACCGAAGGCGAGGAACGCCACGGCGACGAGATCGAACATATTGAAGGGCAAATTATCCATGCGCGGCGCAGTCTAGCGAAGTCGGCGGACGTGGCAAGCGGCGGAACACACTGGCACGTTGCGGCTAAAGTTTCCCCGCCAACGCGGCTTGGCTGGCGGCGAAGACTTCGGCATGGAGCGAGCGTCCGTGGGAATCAATGGTCACGACGGCGGGGAAGTCCACGAGGGCGAGTTCCCAGATGGCTTCGGGCGCGCCGAATTTTTCCATCATGTAAACGTTGCGGACTTCTTTGACACATTCGGCGAGGACTTGCGCCGCGCCGCCGATGGCGTGGAGGTAGACGCAGCCGTGTTCGCGGCAGGCGGCGAGGGTTTTGTCGCCCATGCCGCCTTTGCCGATGACGCCGCGCAGACCGAAGTCGCGGATAATCTGCCATTGGTAGGGTTCTTCGCGGATGGAGGTGGTGGGGCCGGCAGCGGTGCAACGCCAAGAGCCGTCGTCCTGCTTCATCATCACGGGGCCGCAATGGTAGATGATGCCGTCGCGGAAGCTCACGCCGTCGGGCAAGGTGCCGCCTTCGTGCAAATACTTGTGCACGGCGTCGCGCCCGGTGAAGACGGTTCCGGAAATGAGGACTTCGTCGCCGACTTTGAGGGCGCGGATTTTTTCTTCGGTGAAGGGGAAGGTGAGTTTGGTCATGGGCGTGGTGGGTTCAGGTTTGGCTCAAGCGTTGGACGGGTTTTTCCCAGAGCATCGCGTGGGCTTCGCGCAAAATCTCCGGCAAGCGCGCGGCGAACGGACTGCGTTGCAAGGCGGCGCGCAAATCGTGTTCGCTCGCCTTGCCCGCGTTCTCGCCGGGGAACCAGTGGTCGGCTTGGCCGAGGAGGTTGTAGCGCATCTTGCCCCACGCGACGAGGTCGAGAGACTTGGCGTAAGTCCAGAGGCGGATGATTTCGGAGACGTTGATTTGGCCGGGCGTGTCGTTGAAGTTGGGTAAGCCTTCGGCCCAACGCGCGCACCAATCGGCGCCGAGCACGCGTTCCATTTCCGCGCGCCAGCGTTTTTCAATCGGCGCGATGGTGGCGGGAATATTGTCGTAGAACTTCAACGCCGCGATGTGTTCGTCGAAGTCGCTGGGCTTGGCAACGCCGCAGCTCAACGTGTGAACTTCCGGGCGCGCGAGGCAGTAGAGCTGGTTGAACTGCATCGGTGTGAGCGGGCGAGAGAGCTCGACGAGCTTGGCGGGCGGTTCGTAAAGTTTTCCGCCCTTGTCGTTGGGGCTGATGATGAACACGCCCATGTCTTTGGCGCGCGCAGCTTGCACGGCGACCCAGTTCAGGTCGTTGACGAAATACCAGTGGAGGTTGACGAAATCGAACTCGCCGCCCGCGATGGTGTCGAGAATCACATCGGTCGTCGCGTGCGTGGTGAAGCCGACGAATCGGCAGCGTCCCTCGCGCTGCAACTGTCGCGCGGCGTCGAGACAACCGCCTTTGCGCAACGACCAGTCGAGCAACTCGCGGTTGTTGATGCCGTGCAGCGTGAACAAGTCAACGTGGTCGAGCTTGAGGTAGTCCATCGAGGTGTTGAACGTCTCGATGAATTCTTTCGCCGTGGCTTTGGGCGAGACTTTCGTCTGCACGATAAGTTTGTCGCGGGGAATTTTCGGCAAGACTTCGCCGAGTTGCATCTCAGATGTGCCGTAGCCGCGCGCGGTCTCGATGTGGTTGATGCCGAGTTCGAGCGCGCGGTGGATGCAGGCTTCGAGGTTGGCTTGGTTGTCCGGCGGGATTTCGGCGCGCGGCACGTCCGACCACTTGTGCTGGTAACGCATTCCCCCGCACGAGATGACGGGCATCTGGATTTCGGTCCGACCAAAGCGACGATAGTTCACGCGACGATGTTGCAACAGCGGGCGGCGCGCGGCAATTCATTCTCCGCTAACTCGCGGTTTAGCTTTGGAGTGCGGTGACACGTCACCACTTTGGAACTGGGAGACATGTCTCCCAGTTCCAAAGCGCGGTCATGCCCGCGCACTCCAAAACGGCACAAAGTCGAAGTTGCAAACTTGGCTTCGCCGCTTATTCTCCGCCTATGTCAAAAATGAATGATAAATCCACAGGGGATTTGGAACTGAAAACCAAAATCCAAGAACTCATCAACCACAAAGGCGGCGGTCACAATCAGGAAATCGTCGCCGACCTCATCGAGAACTCGCTCAAGATGCTCACGGACGTAAAGGACACGGGCGATGCGCGCGTGTTGCAGACGGCGATGCGCGAGTTGCGCTATGCCTTCCGCCTCTTCGCGCCTTACGCCACGAAACGCAAAGTCACCATCTTCGGTTCCGCACGGCTCGCGGCGGACAAGACGGAATATCAACAAGCCGTAGAGTTCGGCAAGAAAGCGGTCGAGGCGGGCTTCATGGTCATCACCGGCGCGGGACCAGGCATCATGCAGGCGGGTCACGAAGGCGCGGGGCCGGAGAATAGTTTCGGCGTGAACATCCGTTTGCCTTGGGAGCAGTCGGCGAATCCGGTGATTCAGCACGACAAGAAGCTCATCACGTTCAAATATTTTTTCACGCGGAAATTGATTTTCATCCGGCACTCGGACGCGATCATTTTGTTCCCCGGCGGTTTCGGCACGATGGACGAAGGTTACGAGGCCATCACGCTCATGCAGACCGGCAAGAGCCAACTCATGCCACTCGTGCTGGTGGACAAACCCGGCGGGACTTACTGGAAGACGTGGGACAAACACATCCGCGAACATCTGTTGCGCGATCATCTCATCTCGCCGGACGATTTGAATCTGTATCGCATCACGGACAACGTGGACGAGGCGGTAAAAATTGTGACGCGGTTTTATCGCAACTTCCAATCCACGCGGTTCGTGCGCGACTTGTTCATCATCCGCTTGCGCCACGCGCCGAGTCCATCGGCTCTCGAAGCGTTGAACGAAGACTTCGCCGACATCATCACGGGCGAACCGATGAAGGTTATCGAGGCCACCGCCGAGGAACGCGAGGACAACGACCGCCTCGACTTGCAACGCCTCGCGTTCGGTTTCAACCGTCGTGATTATGGACGGCTCCGGCAACTCGTGGATGTGCTGAATAGTTTGTGACGCGCGCAGCGTCCCAGCGTGTGGCAGTTTTGTCTGGTTTGCAGACGGCGAGAAAAAAATTTCTCGCCGTCTTGCTTTAGGGCATTGCCTCTGCTGGTTTGCCGTGCTAACACGGAGCCGCTCCTCGCGGTTCAGGGTTGAACTTATGAAAATAAAATCTATCCATCAGGCCATGGCGTTCGTCGCGCTGCTGTTCGTCAGCGCGACGAACTCGCGCGCCGACGAGAAAACCGCCGCCGACCTCGCCGAGACGAACCTCATGGCGATGAGCTTCGAGCAACTGCTCGACATCAACGTGGAGAAAACCACCACCGCCTCGCGTTACCAGCAAACGCTCGCGCAAGCTCCGGCTTCCGTTTCCATCGTCACGCACGACGAAATCGTCAAACTCGGTCATCGCTCGCTCGCGGAAATTTTGTCCGGCGTCCGCGGCCTCTACGTCGCTTACGACCGCAATTACACTTACCTCGGTGTGCGCGGGTTTAGTCGCCCCGGCGATTACAACAGCCGCATCCTCGTCCTCGTGGACGGCCAGCGCGTCAACGACGGCATCTTTGACCAAGCGCCGCTCGGCACGGATTTTCCGGTGGACGTGGATTTGATTGACCGCGTGGAAGTCGTGCGCGGCCCCAGCTCGGCGGTCTACGGCAACAATGCTTTCTTCGGCGTCATCAACGTCATCACGCGGCGCGGCGCGCAACTGAACGGCGTGGAGGCATCGCTCGCGCTCGGCAGTTGGGAGACGTGGCACGGCCGGTTCAGCTACGGCAAAAAATTTGCGAACGATTTGGAACTGCTCTTCTCCGGCTCGTTCCATTGGAGCGAAGGCCAGTCGCAACTTTATTTCCCCGAGTTTAACACCAGTTCCAACAACGTGAACAACGGCGTGGCCAGCCACATGGATCAAGACCACGCGCATAATTATCTCCTCTCGCTGAACTACCACGACTGGACGATTGAAGGTGTATTTTCCACGCGCGAAAAAATTGTGCCGACTGCTGCCTATGCCACGGACTTCAACAACCACGACTTCAAAACCACCGACCAACGCGCGTTGTTCGATGTAAAATATCATCACACCATCCGCGACAACACCGAAGTCAACGCCAAGACGTATTTCGACCACTATGATTTTGTCGGCGACTATCCCACGCTCGGCGTCATCACGCGCGACAAAGCCACCGCCGACGCGTGGGGCGGTGAACTGCAAATCGCGCATCATCTCGGCCAGCACACCTTCAGCGCAGGCGTGGAGTTGCGGAAATATTTTTCGCAAAACCAAGACACGTTCACTGTCAATCCCTACAACTCCGTGTTCGACAACCCGCAAAGTGAACTCGTCGTCGGCGGTTTTGCGCAGGCCAATTTGCAACTCTGCCGCCAAGTCACGCTCGATGCCGGCGGGCGCTTCGATTACTTCGAGCGCTTCGGCGATTCGCTGAACCCGCGCCTCGCGTTGATTTACCAACCGGTTGAGGCCACCACCTTCAAGGCACTTTACGGAACCGCCTTCCGCGCGCCCAACGCTTACGAACTCTATTACTGCGGCACAGGCTTTGACCCGGCCAAGCGAAAGTTGCAGCCGGAAAAAATCACCACCTACGAAGGCGTGTGGGAACAGCAGGTCACCAAATGGCTGCGCTTCAGCACGTCCGGTTTCTACTACGAAGTCTGCAACCTTATCGAACAGACCATCAATCCCGGCAACGGCTTGCTCACGTTCCAAAATCTCGACGAAGCCAAAGGCTACGGCGCGGAATTTGAACTCGAAGCCCGCCATCACAGCGGCGCGCTCGCCCGCGTGAGCTACACCGAAGCGCGCACCGAAAATTCCATGACCAAAACTTCGCTGGTCAATTCCCCGCGCCACCTCGCCAAGTTCACCGGCCTCGTCCCGCTCTACCGCGATAAAATTTTCGCCGGCGTCGAAGTGCAATACACCGCGAGCGTCCATGGCCAGACTGGCGCGGACGTGGGCGATTACTGGCTCGTCAACTTTAACCTCTACGCCCGCGAGCTTGCGCCCGGCCTCGAAATATCCGCCGGCCTCTACAACGTCTTCGACGCGCACTACGCCCACGTCGGCTCCACCGAACATTTGCAGAACGCCATCCCGCAAAATGGTCGCAATTTCCGTGTGCAACTCACCTATCGCTACTGATGAACCGCTGTTGCGAAAACTTTTTCCGCGCGCTCCTCGCTGGCGTGGTCGCGCTGGCGTTGCTGCGCGCGCCCGCCGCGCGCGCGGATGAAGCGGCAGAGCAAAAAGTCAAAGCCGCCTTCGTCCCGCACTTGATTGCGTTCGTGACATGGCCGGAAAATTCTTTAACCGGCACCAACGACCCCATCCGCATCGGCATCCTCGGCGACTTCCCGCTCGGTGAAGATTTCGCCGCCGTGCTGGCCAAACAATCCATCCAAGGCCATCCGCTCCTCGTCACCCACCACCGCAAAATCGAGGACGCCCTCACCTGCCACGTCCTCCTCGTCGGCGCGTCAGAAAAAGAAAAGCTGCCCGCCATTCTCGCGGCCACGGCAAACCAACCCATCCTCACCATCGGCGACACCGCCGGGTTCGCTGCGGCCGGCGGCGTCATCAACTTCATCCGCGAGGACGGCAAAATTCGGTTCGAGATCAACCCTAGCGTGGCGAGTCAGGCGCATTTGAAAATAAGTTCGCGCTTGTTGCAAGTCGCTCGTCTCGTCCAACCCTGACCACCATGTTTCGCCTCCGCGACATCTCGCTCAACCGCAAACTGGTCTACCTCCTCCTCACCGTCGCCGCCGTCGTGCTACTCCTCGCCAGCGCGGCCTTCGTCACGCGCGATTGGATCACCGCCAAACATCAGCTTGAAAACGAACTGAATATTCGTGGCAAACTGATTGCCAATGATCTGTCCGCCCCCGTCACTTTTTCAGACGAACGCGAATCCGAAAAAGTCCTGCGCTACCTCAAGGAAGACCATCACATTATCGTCGCCGCCGCGTTCTTGAAAAACGGCAGTCGCATTGCCCGCCACCTCCGCCTTGGCTTGCCATCTGAATACGAAATCATTCCGCCCCGCCCCACCGGGGTCTCGTTCGAAACCGACAGCGTGTGGGTGTCGCTCCCGATTCGCAGTGCCGATGGCGATGACGTCGGCCAACTCGTTATCCAAAGCGATTTGCTCGCTCTCCGCGAACGCCTGAAGGAAGACATCCTCATCACGTTCGCCATCTCGCTGTTCTCCATTACCGTCGCCATCCTCCTCTCCACCGGTTTGCAACGCCTCATTTCCCGCCCCATCCTCGCGCTCGCTCACACCGCCGATGAAGTTGCCACCCGGCGCGATTATTCCATCCGCGCCGTCAAAGGCAGCCGCGACGAAATCGGCCACCTCGTGGATCGTTTCAACGAAATGCTCGCCCAAATCGCCAGCCGCGACGACGCCCTCCACGCCGCCCAAGCCCAACTCGAAGCCCGTGTTACCGAACGCACCGCCGAACTCACCCGCTCCAACGAAACCTTGCAATCTGAAATCTTCGAGCGCCAGCGCGTCGAGAAAACGTTGCGCGAATCCGAGGTGCGTTTCACCCTCGCCTTCAAAGCCAACCCCCTCGCCATGTGCATCGCCACACTCGACGAAGGCCGCATCCTCAACCTCAACGAAGCGCTCCTCCGCACCCTCGGCAAACCCCGCGAACACTTCATTGACCGCACCCTCGTCGAGGCCGGACTCTGCGCCGACCCCAAACAATTTAACGGCTACAGCCGGTCGCTCACCGCCGGCGAGGCCGTCCGCGACCGCGAATGTATTTTCC
Source organism: Verrucomicrobiota bacterium (assembly GCA_046050965.1). Taxonomy (GTDB): domain Bacteria; phylum Verrucomicrobiota; class Verrucomicrobiia; order Limisphaerales; family JAFMIX01; genus JAFMIX01. The sequence continues at coordinate 11,787 of JBJOPC010000347.1, forward strand.
ATACCGCCGAGGGTCAACCCCGCCACGCCCTCGTCTCCCTCGCCCGCATTCAACTCGATCAAACCCCTGCCGCCCTCGTCATCCTCAACGACATCACCGAACGCCTCAACCTCGAAGCCCAACTCCGCCAGTCCCAAAAAATGGAAGGCATCGGCCAACTCGCCGCCGGCGTCGCGCACGACTACAACAACATCCTCACCATCATCCAAGGCCACATCGAACTCGTCATGCAGACGCATCGCCACGACGCCTTGCTCACCGAGTCCTTGACCCAAGTCGCCACCGCCGCCAATCGCGCCACCAATTTGACCCGTCAACTCCTCGCCTTCTCCCGCCGCCAAGTGATGCAGCCCAAGCCCATCGAGCTGAACGAAATTGTCACCAACCTCGTCAAAATGCTCGCCCGCATTCTCGGCGAACACATCACCCTCGAACTGCATCTTTGGCCGTCGTTGCCGAACGTCCACGCCGACATCGGCATGATCGAGCAAGTCATCACCAACCTCGCCGTCAACGCCCGCGACGCCATGCCCAACGGCGGCAAACTTTCCCTCACCACCGAATACGCCAACCTCGACGCCAACGCCCCGCGCCAGCACACCCAAGCCCGCGCCGGTAAATTCGTTTTGCTCCGCATCGCCGACACCGGTTCCGGCATGGACACCGCCACGCTCACCCGCGCCTTCGAGCCATTCTTCACCACCAAGCCCGTCGGCAAAGGCACCGGCCTCGGCCTCGCCACCGCCTACGGCATCATCCAACAACATCGCGGTTGGATTGAAGTCCGCAGCGAAGTCAACCAAGGCACCGAGTTCCGCATCTACCTCCCTGAATCCGCGCTGTCCAAAGCCACCGGCAACACCGACCGCATCACCGCTCCGCTCCGGGGCGGCAGCGAAACTATTTTGGTCGTCGAAGACGAAGCCCCCGTCCGCCAACTCGCCCGCGCTATTCTCGAAAACAGCGGCTACAAAATCCTCGAAGCGGGCGACGGTCCCGAAGCACTGAAAGTTTGGGCACAACACAGCGGCAAAATTGACCTCGTCCTCACCGACCTCGTCATGCCCAACGGCCTCACCGGCCGCGAACTCGCGCGCCAACTAAAAACCATCCGCCCCACCCTCAAAATTATTTACACCAGCGGCTACTCCGTAGACGTCGCCGGGCGCGACCTCGCCGACGAACCCGATTTCCATTTCCTCCCCAAACCCTACCATCCACCCAGCCTCCTCCGCGCCATCCGCAACCGCCTCGAGACCACTTAACATCTGCGCTCCCGTTTTTGCCTTTTGCCTTTTGCCCTTTGCCTTTAGTTTTCGCGCATGGCAACCAAACTCACCATCGGATTTCTCGGCGCAGGTAAAATGGCTACCGCCCTCGCCAGCGGTTTCGTCAACGCCCAACTCATCACCGGCAAACAACTCACCGCCGCCGATCCGTTTGACGCCGCGCGCAAAAATTTTGCCGCCGACACCGGCGCGAAAACTTCCGCGTCCAACCTCGCAGTCGTCCGCGCCGCGAACGTTTTAATCCTCGCCACCAAGCCCGACCAAGTCGCCGCTGCACTCGCGGAGATTCGCGACGCGTTCACCGACCAACACCTCCTCATCTCCATCGCCGCTGGCGTCACCCTCGCCAAACTCGAAGCCGGACTCGGCGCGCACGCTCGCGTCATCCGCGTCATGCCCAACACCCCTGCTCTCGTCGGCGAATCTGCCAGCGCGTTCGCCTGCGGCAAAGCCGCCACGCCCGCCGACGCCGCGCTCGCGCAAAAACTTTTGGCATCCGTCGGCCTCGCATTCCAAGTGAAAGAAACGTTGCTCGATGCCGTCACCGGCTTGAGCGGCAGCGGTCCAGCCTACGTTTATCAATTCATCGAAGCCTTGAGCGACGGCGGCGTGGCGGCAGGCTTGCCGCGTGACATCGCCACGAAGCTCGCCGCGCAAACCGTGCTGGGCGCGGCCAAGATGGTATTGGTCACCGGCCAACACCCCGGCGCGCTCAAAGACCAAGTCACCAGCCCCGGCGGCACGACCATCGAAGGTCTGCACGAACTGGAAAAAGGCAAGCTGCGCGGCACCGTCATGAGCGCCGTCCGCGCCGCGACGGAGAAGTCGAAGAAGCTGGGGCAAGCGTGAAATGAATCCGTTGTTGCTGCCAACTCTCGCTGGCGCACTGGCATTTTTCTTCGCGGGGATTTGGCTAACGCGCCAAGCCCAAAGCAAATCTCAAAAAAGCCTTATCCTTGCCGCCTGCCTGTTCGCAGCCGTCCCCGCATTTTTGTTTGCCGTCTTTTACACCGGAATTTTTGGCGAAGCCGAATGGTTTTATTCGTTCCGCGCGCTGACCGGTTCGGAACTATTTGCGACTGGTGCTGGTCTGCTGGCAGGCTGGTTGCAAACCAAGCGAAGGCAAAGTCAGACTATTCGCAAGCAAGTGAGCGCAGGATTCATCCCGTTTGCCTTGGCGCTGTGCGTGACTGCGCCTTACCTTAAACAAATTTTCCTGCGACCTGATTGGAACAGTTTTAGTGACCGCTGGACGAACGGCGTTTGCCTGCAAAGTTCAGAGTCATCCTGCGGCCCAGCTTCTGCCGCCACGTTGCTGAAACACTTCGGCAAAACCGCAACGGAAAAAGAAATCGCGCAGGCTTCTTTCACCTCCCGACGCGGCACTGAAAACTGGTATCTGCTCCGCACACTGCGGCAGCGCGGACTTCGAGCTTATTACTCCATCAGTGAAACAAACCGGACAAACCCACCTTCTCCGGCGATTGTTGGCGTCCGGCTCGGCAGCACAGCGGGCGCGGGACATTTCATCGCAGTCCTCGGCAAGTCGGAAAACCGATATGTGATTGGCGACCCATTGAATGGGCATGAAGAATTGAGTCTGGCTGAACTACAAGACCGCTACTACTTCACCGGCTTTGCAATCGTCGCCGATTCACACTCACCTTGACGTTGGTTTTTTGCACTGGCAGTTTCACCACATGATTCGCCCAAACAAAATCACCGCCTTGCCCGGCTACCAAATCCGCGTGGATTACGCGGATGGCGTGAGCGGCGTGGTGGATTTGTCCGATTCAGTTGGGCGCGGCGTGTTCGCGCCGTTGCAGGACGAAACTTTTTTCAAAAAAGTCCATGTCGGTGAGTTCGGCCAGATTGCGTGGACGGATGAAATCGAAATCTGCTCGGACGCCGCGTATCTGGAAATCACCGGGAAATTTTCCCACGAACTCGTCCATGCCTGAAGTCAGCCGATTCTACGGCATCATCATCCGCTTCTATTTCCGCGACCATCCGCCGACGCATTTCCACGCCATCTACGCCGAACACGAGGCATTGATTGAAATTGAGTCCGGTAGAATTTACCAAGGCCGCCTGCCAAAAACCGCCTACGATCTCGTCAATAAATGGCGGCTGATTCACCTGCAAGAACTCCGTGAAGATTGGAACCGCGCGCGGCTGGAGCAACCCATCTTGCCCATTGAACCGCTGGAATAAAGTCTCTCGGATTGCGCGCTCCAAAAATTTCCCCCATGAACCCCGAAACCCGCCATCGCATCCACGGGGACGAGTTGCGCGCGGAGTTGTCGCGCGCGCTGGGGCAAAGTGTGAAGCTGCTGCGCCGTCGGCTTTGCGCCTACGCGTCGTCCTACACGGTAGAAAATCTGGACGTGACTTTGGCGCGCGGCAAGAAGCTGCGGCTCGTGCTCAAGGACATCAGCCCGCCATCCGTGCTGGCGACGGCGCAGCAGGTGCGTCCGCATTTTCTCTATCATCCATCGCGCGAAATTGAGGTCTATCAAAAAATTCTGAACCCGGCGCGGTGCGGCACGGCGCATTGTCATGGGGCGGTGAACTCGGCGGCATTGGAACGCCACTGGCTGTTTTTGGAACGCGTGGACGGCTTGCTGCTCTGGCAGGTGGGCGACTTGCGCCAGTGGGACGCGGCGGCGCGCTGGCTGGGAGAATTTCACAGCCGGTTCGCCGGGAAAAAATTTGCAGCTACGAAAACTTTGCTGCGCTACGATGAGAAATTTTTTGGCGTGTGGATCGGGCGCGCGGAAAAATTTTTGAAGCGGCGGCAGGCGGCGGAATGGCGACAGTTCGGGCGGCTGGTAAAAAACTATCATCGTGTTGTAAAAAAACTCGGGGCGCTCCCGCAGCATTTC
>JBJOPC010000348.1:0-12790 GCA_046050965.1 Verrucomicrobiota bacterium
GGTGGAAACTGATTTCTGTGGCAGCGGGCATTGAATAATGGGGCAGGTTTGATGGGCGGCGTGTTTTTTTTTGGCGATGTTCTGGTTTGGAGCGCGGCGATACGTCGCCGCTTTCCGACTAGGAGACATGTCTCCTAGTCGGAAAGCGCGGTCATGCCCGCGCACTCCAAATTTAGGCGAGACTTTTTTGGCTTTGGTTGAAAAGTTTTTGGCCTATGTTCCGGGCGCACGGCGATGAATCACAATGGCAAAACCCACTGGCTCCGGAATTTTTTCCAAGTTTGGGCGTTGGCCGCGTTGGTGGTCGGCGTCCACGCAGCGGAAGTCGTTACAGAATCCAAGCCGACGGTTGCGCCGCCCGCGAGTTGGGTCACACCGCATCTGTTTGAGCGCACGAAGTTGCTGAAGCCGGAGGCGAACGCTGACCAGCACTGGCTGCTGCTCGAACAGCAAACGGATGCCGCGAGCGAGGAAACTTTTCATCACGGTGTTCGCCAAATTCTCAACGTGGCCGGGGTGCAGAACGGTTCCACGCTTAAGCTGGATTTCAATCCCAGTTACCAGACGTTGACGCTGCATTGGATGCGGTTGTGGCGCGGCACCAATTTTTTGAACCGGTTGGAGCTGGAAAAAATCCGCGTGGTGCGGCGCGAGCGCGACCTCGATGACCAACTGCTGAACGGCGAGCAAACTGCCGTGCTGGTCATGGACGATGTGCGCGTCGGCGATGTGGTGGACTACGCGTATTCGGTCAGAGGCGCGAACCCAGTTTTCAACGGAAAATTTTCGGCGGGTGTGCGCGTGCAGTGGAATCAGCCGGTGGAACGCTTGTTCATGCGCGTCTTGTGTCCGGCGGGGCGGTTGATGTTCACAAAGGCGCACGGGGCGTCTTTGCAGCCGACGACGTTGCCGAGAAACGGCGCGGTGGAACGCGTCTGGGATGTGCGGCAGGTGGCGGGCTGGCACGAGGAAGATGCGCTGCCGATCTGGTGCGACCCGGAACCGTGGGTGCAGTTCAGCGAATACAAAACGTGGTCGGAAGTGAATCGGTGGGCGCTGGCGTTGTTCCAGAACACCGCGCGGTTGTCGCCCGAACTCCTGCAAAAAATCGCCGAATGGAAACGGCTCGCCACGCACGAGCAACAGGTCTTGAGCGCGCTGCGGTTCGTGCAGGATGAAGTCCGTTATTTCGGCATCGAGATCGGCGTCAGCACGGTCAAGCCCGCCGATCCATCCGTGGTGTTCGCGCGGCGGTTCGGCGATTGCAAAGACAAATCACAACTCTTCGTCACCCTGTTGCGCGGGCTGGGCATCGAGGCATTCCCTGTGCTGGTGAACACGACCTTGCGCCACACGCTCGACGAGTGGCAACCGACGGCAGGCGCGTTCGACCATTGTATCGCGCGGGTGAAATGCGATGGACAAACCTATTGGCTAGACCCGACGGCGGGTTATCAACGCGGCTCGCTCGCCATGCATTACTTGCCGAACTACGAACGGGGATTGGTCATCACCCCGACCACCACCGCGCTCACTGTCATCCCGCAGACGACCGGCCTGCCGCAGACTACGACCACGGAATATTTTTCGCTCGGCGGTAAGACGGGTTCATCCACTTTGAAAGTTGTCACCGTGGCGGAAGGTTGCGATGCCGATAATTTGCGCGCGGCGTTCGCCACCACCAAACGCAGCGATCTCGAAAAAAACTACACGCATTTCTACGCCGACAGTTATCCCAAAATCCGCATGACCTCGCCCATGGAAATTGCAGACCAAGATTTGGAAAACCGTTTTCAAGTCACCGAATACTACACGATCGATCAGGCGTGGGTGCGGTCGGATAAAAATCAGCAAGCGAGTTTTGGATTCTATGCGGACGCCATGGCGACCTTGCTTAAGAAGCCCGTGGACGCCGAGCGCAAGCTGCCGCTGGGCGTGGCGTTTCCGCAGCATCAAATCCTGCGCAAGGAAATCACACTGCCGGAATGGTGGCCGTGGGACGACGAAAATAAAACCATCGTTGACCCCGCTTTCACGTTCCGCAAACACAGTCAAGCGCGCGGCAGAAATCTAGTCGTCGAATACGAGTATCAAGCGCAAGCCGACTCGGTTCCGGCGGAACGCACCGGCGAGTATCTCCAGAAGCTCGACGATGTTTCTAAAACGCTGGGTTACACTTTGCATTGGCAGTAAAAATGGAACCCACGCCTCCCTCACCCTCGCTCGCCGCGGACGTCTATTGGCCGATGATGAAAAGTGCCGCGCTGATTGCGGCGGGAAAACTGGGAGTCTTCATCGCGTTAAACCAAGCGCCAGTTTCAACCGCAGAACTCGCGGCCAAAGTGGGCGCGTCCGTCGTGGGTATGGAGCGGCTGTGCGCGGTGCTGGTGCAGGCGGGCTACTTGGTGCGGACGAGCGATGGCCGCGTGGGCAACAGTGTTCACGCACAAGCTTGGTTGGCGCAGGCGGGACAGCAAGATTTGAACAGCGGCTTGCGCTGGTTCGCGCACGCGTGGGAGTTGATGTCAGACTTAAGCGCGGTCGTGGTCAACGGTGCGCCGTCAATCGTCTTGTGGGAGCGGATGAAAACGAATCCCGCGCTGGCGCAATCGTTCGCGGCCTACATGAAAGACTACGCCGCGAGCGTGGTGAAAGATGTGCAGCGCGCGATTGAACTGCCAGCCCACGCGCGGACGTTGCTGGATGTCGGCGGGTCGCACGGCTTGCACGCGGCGGCGTTTTGCCGACGCGCGCCGGAATTGCAGGCGGTGATTTACGATTTGCCGGTCTCGCTGACGAACACGCCGAGCTTGATTGCAAGCTGGGGCTTGAGCGACCGCTTGCGCTGCGTCGAAGGAAATATTTTGCGCGACGCGGTTGTCGGCACGTTCGATGTCGTTACTTACTTTCTCGTGGCGCACAACCAGACGGACGCGGATAACGCGTGCGTCATCCAGAAACTCGCGCGGGCGTTGAATCCCGGCGGAATGTTGGTCGTGTATGAATACGCCCGCGAAGCTGCGCGGACTGAAGTCTCGTCCACGGCAGCCTTGGCGGCGGCGTTTGATTTAACGCTGCTCGTCGAGACCGGCACACAGACGCACCCGGCGGAACGAATCACCGCTTGGCTGCGTGACGCCGGGCTGGAGAAAATTCAACGCACGGATTTGCAGCCCATCGAAAAAGGCTCGCTCTTCTGCGCGTGGAAACAGTGAGCGCGCTGGAGCGCGGCGTTTGCCTGCGACCAACCTACTCCTGCGGATAAACCAAGATGCGGTCGTGGACAATGATGGTGAGGTCGTTTTTCTTGTCGCCGGTCACGTCGGCTACAACGGCTTCGCGCGGCTCGGGATTTTCGCCGCGGCGTCCGCGATAGCTGCGCTCTTCAAAAACTTGCCAGCGGTTTGCGGGCGTGAGTTTGTGATCCGCGCCGAAGGTGAGCAGGTCTAGATAATTTTTCCCCGTCTCCATGAAGACCACATCTTTGCGGCCGTCGTTGTCGAGGTCGCCGGTGGTCACGTCGTTGAGGAAACCATCTTTGATGGGCGTCTCGTAGCCGTCGAGTTCCTGAAATTCCCACGCGTCGCCACGCAGCGATTGCCACGCGACGGTGTTCACGCCCGCGAGGGCGACGGCGTTGACGGACTTCTCACCCAACGCGAGCGGACTCAAAGTAACGCCGGAAAAATCGCCGTAGCTCGGCAGCGCAAGATTGCGCGTGACCTGCCACGCACCAGCAGCGTCGCGTTCGCAGAGCGTGAGTTGCTTGCGCTCGGCGTCGAGCAGGAAAACTGCGGTGGCGTTCGTGCCGCGCGAGACGGCAGTGGCGCTGACGAGCTTGGAATTGTTGGCTGCGCCGTTGATCTGGTCTTTGACTTGGAACACCCAATTCGCTTTGTTCGTGCCGGTCGCGGCGGCTTCGGGTTTCAGCACCACGGCGCGGAGAAAATTCTTTTGCGGCAACAGCAATTCCGCTTTGCCGTCGGCGTCCACGTCGGCGATGGCGAGCCACGGTTGCTCCATCGTGCCGCCGGGCGGAGCGACGTCCACTTCGTCGAAATCTTTACCCGCGCGTTGCACGAGCACTTTGATTTTTTCGTAAGGCACAAGCGCGACGAGGTCGGCAAGCCCGTCTTGGTCGGCATCGTGGAACGCGAGCGCGCTGGGCGTGGCTTTGAAATTTTCGTTGAGCTTCTGCACGCGGTTCGTGCCGTCGGCGGTGCGGGTGACGAGCGCGCGTTTGCCGTCTTGATCCACGATGACGGCGAGCGTGGGTTTCGCGCCGGGTGTGAGCGCGCCCACGGCCATCACGAGCGGTTTGCCGTCGAGCGGGAGAAACGTGGGGAACGGCAAACCATTTTTCTCGTCGAGGTGCGTGATGCCGATGCGCTTCTCGTCCGCGCTCAACAGAAAAATCTCCGGTTTGCCGTCGCCGTTCCAATCCGCCACGGCGATGTCGCTGATGCCGGTGAGCGTGGAAAATTTCTTCGGCGCGGCGAGCGTGCCGTCGGGCTTCTGAAAATAAACGGACATCTGACCGCTGTCGGGTTCAGCGGCGAGCAGGTCAGGCAAACCGTCGCCGTTCAAGTCCGCCCAGACGAGACCGCGCCGAGATTTTTCAGTTTTGTTCAGCGGCATGACGTTGAACTGGCCTTGGCGCAAATCGCCGGAAAGTTTTTCCGCCGCCTTGCGGACGAAATGCGAAACCTGCGCTCGGCCAGAGTCGCGCGTGATGGAGACAATCTGCATTTCTTTGTTCGTCTCTAAATTGTCGGCCACGTAGGAGCGGATGCGCGGGAGCGTGAGATAATTTTCCGGGCCGAGATTGCCGTCGGCGTCCTGCAAACGGAAGCGGAACGGCGCGGGGCTGTCCCAATTCACGAGCAGCAAATCATTGCGTCCGTCGCCGTCCACGTCGAGGACTTGCACAGCTTTGACGCCACCGGTGAAAGGAATTTTCTGTGGTTCGCCGAGCTTGTGGTCGGCGTCTTGCGCGAAGAAATAAATAAAATTTTCCGCGAGCAACAACAAGTCGGGACGACCATCGCCATTCAAATCTCCAGCAACGAGTGCGTTAGCCGTGAGCAGCGCGTCGTCAATCGGCCAACGCTTCGGTGCGCTCCAGCCGTTCGTGCCTTGGTTGTATTGCACGACAAGTTCTTTGGGGTCGCCGTAGTAAGCGAGGTCGGGGCGGCCATCGCCGTTGAGGTCGGCGACGACGAGCGCGGCAATGCGTTTCTCGGACGCGATGGATTCGATGCGGAACCGGGCGTCGGGCGGGAGTTCGTTGAGGTCGCGCTTGGCGGAAATTTTCTGCGCGGCGGCGGGCAAGTTGGTTTTGCCGGTGGTGTTGTAGAGGATATTAATTTTGGCGCGCGCGTTGTTGACGACGATGAGGTCGTTGAGGCCGTCGCCGTCAATATCCGCCGCGTGAAGCTGGCTGATGTCTTGGTCAATGGGGAAAATCTCCGGGCCGGTGAAACCGAAACGGTTCGTGTCAGCAGCGCGGACGGCGGTGACGGCGAGCAGGCTGACGGTGACAGTGAGCCAGAGGATATTTATTTTGGCGCGCATGACGAGCGCAAGCTGCCAGCGGCGTGATGAAAGTAAAAGCGGAAAACGGAATTGCAACGTTGGCAATTGCCTGACGAACTCGCCTGAAGTTAGTCTACCGCGTGACCCGTTCCTCAAAATTGCTGCTGACGTTTTACGCCGACGACTTCACCGGCTCGACGGATGCGTTGGAGCAACTCACGCTCGCGGGCATCCGCACCGCGCTGTTCATCGCGCCGCCCACGCCCGCGCAGTTGAAAAAGTTTCCCGGCCTGCAAGCCGTGGGCGCCGCAGGTAAAACCCGCTCGCTCACGCCGGTGGTGATGGAACGCGAACTCAAACCCGCGTTGCTCGCGCTGAAAAAACTCGGCGCGCGACACGTCCATTACAAAGTCTGCTCCACCTTTGACTCCTCGCCGACTATCGGCAGCATTGGGCGCGTGCTGGAGTTGGCGGCGAAGATTTTTCCGGCGCGCTTCATTCCGCTGCTCGTTGCCGCGCCCGCGCTCGGACGCTACACCGTTTTCGGCCAGCACTTCGCGCGTTACGGCATCGGCAGCGCAGGCGCGATTTACCGGCTTGATTGTCATCCTTCTATCAGCCGACATCCCGTGACGCCGATGACCGAGGCGGATTTGCGGAAACACTTGGCGGCGCAGACGAAAAAGAAAATTGCGTTGTTCGATATTTTGCAACTCGCGTTGCCGTCCAAGAAAATTCACGCCGAATTTACCCATCTGCTCACTCAACAGCCCGACGTTATTCTGTTCGATGCGCTCACGGCCAACGACCTCGCGCGCATCGGCGAAATTTTGGAACACCACGCGAACGTCCGGCAACCGCTGTTCTCCGTCGGCTCGTCGGGAATTGAAATGGCGTTGGCGGCGGCCATGAAACGCCATCGCGGAAAGAATGCTCGTCCGCGTAGCCGGACGGCTGACCAGCAAGTCAGCCCTACCAAGCAAATCCTCGTCGGTTCCGGCAGTTGTTCGCCGGTCACCAGCGGGCAAATTGCGTGGGCGTTGAAACATCATTTCGCCGAAGTCGCTTTGGACACGACGGCGTTGACCGATGAGAAAACTTCCGCGAAAGAAATCAAACGCGCGGCGGATGTGGCGGCGGCGTGGCTGAACGCCGGACGCAGCGTCATCGTGCACTCGACCAAATCCGGCGCGGACAAAAATCTCGCGGCGAAACTGAAACAAAACACCGCGCTCGTGCTTGGCACCGCGCTGGGCAAGGTGCTGCGCGCGGCGGTGCAACAAAGTTCCGTCCGCCGTCTCTGCCTCGCGGGCGGCGACACCTCCAGCTACGCCGCGCGCGCGCTCGGCATTGAAGCCCTCGAAATGCTCGCGCCGCTCACGCCCGGCGCGCCGTTGTGCCGCGCGCATGCGCCGCAATCGTCCGTGGACAACTGCGAGATTGTTTTCAAAGGCGGTCAAGTTGGTGCGGAAAATTATTTCCAAACAGTGCTCCAAGGAAACTCATGAAAAAGAAACGTCTCGGATTAGTTCACACCTCCGCCACGCTCGTGCCGGTGTTCGCGCAACTGTGCAAAGACAAATTGCCGAACGTCGAAATTTTTAACATCGCCGACGACTCGCTCGTCAAAGGCATCCGCGAAGCGGGAAGTTTGACCACGACCATCTCCCGTCGCGTCGCGAGCTACTTGGAATCCGCCGAGTTGGCGGGCGCGGATTATATTATGGTCACCTGCTCGTCCATCGGAGCGGCGGTGGAAGCGGGCGCAAAAGCGCGCGGCGTGCCGGTGTTGCGCGTGGATCAACCGATGGCAGACTTGGCCGTCGCGACCGGAACGCGCATCGGCGTGGTCGCCACGCTGTCCACCACGCTGGAGCCGACGGCGGATTTGATTGCGCGGCGCGCGGCGATAGCGGGAAAGAAAATTGCACTCACGTCCAAGCTCTGCGACGGCGCGTTCGAGGCGTTGATGAACGGCGATGCGGCGACGCACGATGCGAAAGTTGCCGCCGCGCTCAAAGCATTGTCGCAATCCGTGGACGTGATTGTGTTGGCGCAAGCTTCGATGGCGCGCGTGGTGGACTCGCTCGCGGCGAGTGATAAACGCGTGCCGATTCTCGCCAGCCCCGGCATCGCGGTAGATTATCTCGCGACGGTGCTGTGAACGGAGCGCGGCTGTGTCTCCCAGACCAGCCGCAGCGTCTTGCAAAATGATTAACGCATCCAAAATCTTGAAAGTGCTGCGGCTGGTGCTGGACACACAGCCGCGCTCCAATTTATGAACACCCTCTGGCAACCTCTCCTCGTCGTCGCGCCGGTGGCCTTCGCCATCTCGCTGCGTTTTAATTCCAAGCTGCGCGGTTATCAGTTCACCGCGTGGATTATCGCCGTCGTCGCGGCGGCGATGGTTTATCCGCAAAGTTTTCTCCATGTCGGCGGGTTCGACATGAAAAATAAATGGGTGATGCTCATTGCCATCCAGCTCGTCATGTTCGGCATGGGCGTGCACATGACGCTGCGCGATTTTGCGGGCGTGGCGAAATCACCGCGCGGCGTGCTCGTCGGAATCTTCTGTCACTTCACCGTGATGCCGCTCGTGGGGTTGGCGCTGACGAAAATCTTCCGGTTCGAGCCGGAGATTGCGGCGGGAATTATTTTAATCGGTTCCTGCTCAAGCGGGCTGGCGTCGAACGTCATGGCTTATATTGCCAAGTCCAACCTCGCGCTCTCCGTCACCGTCACCGCCATCACCACCATGATTGCGCCGCTGATGACGCCGCTGTGGATGAAACTCCTCGCCGGCACGATGGTCGAAGTCAGCTTTTTCAAAATGATGGTCGAAATCATCAAGATTGTCCTCGTGCCGATTGGCGCGGCGTTGCTGCATGACTACCTGAAACACGCCGCGCCGCGCGGACGGACAATTGTCTTCGCCCTCACTGCTTTCGCCGTCGTGTGGCTGACTTTTCTCGTGAGTGGCGGCTGGGAAATATTGCAGCGGCACTGTTCGCCCGACGCGCTTACGGCCATTGCGCTCGGCGGCTTTTTGTTGAGCGCGTTTGTCATCGGCGCGGCGTATCACGCCTTGACGAAGGGGCTGAAGTGGCTTGATGGCGTGATGCCCACGCTCGCCATCGTCGGGATTCTCTACGTCACCGCCATGACCACGGCGTCGGGGCGCGATAATCTGCTGAAAGTCGGCGGGCTGCTATTTCTCGCGGCGGCGTTGCATAACACGGCGGGCTTCTTCTTTGGCTACTGGTTGAGCCGGGCGTCCGGCCTCGACAAAAATTCCGCGCGCAGCGTGGCGTTCGAGGTGGGGTTGCAGAACGGCGGCATGGCCAGCGGACTCGCCAGCGCCATGGGCAAGCTCGGCACGGTGGGTTTGGCGGCGGCGATTTTTATCCCGTGGATGAACATCAGCGGTTCCATCCTCGCGAATTTTTGGGCGAAACGTCCGGCCAAAGAAAATTGAACCCACGCCATTTTTCCAGACTTGCGCCCTCGTTTTCACGCCGCTAGCGTCGTGCCATGAACCAAGTTTGCTCCCGATGCTTGCCGTTCTCCGCCGTCGTAAAAAAATCGCCTTGGCTGTTCCTGCTCGCGAGTCTGGCGTTCGCCCCGCTCGCGCCCAGTCAGGTGACGAATAATCCGGCCACTAAAATTCCCGCCACCAATGCGCCGCCGCCACTTGCCAAAGCCGCGCAGCTAAAAATCTTCGCCAACCAAAAAAACTGGGCGATTGAGAAGGTGCAGAAGATTGTCAATCAGCCCGTGCCCGCGCTGCCGGTTGACCTGCGTGGTAACAACGTTTCGTGGTGTCCTTACTGGTTCCACGAAGGCGCCAACACGCCGGACTTCGATACCGTGGACGTCCGCACCACGCAGGATCTGCACTACAAGGACTCCACCTACGTCGGCTCTGACCTGAATCCGTCCGTCATGTATGTCGGCGCGGGTTTGGAGTTTAATTCCAACCTCAAGTATTTCTACACCGACCGTTCCGTGCCGAAAAAGAAACTCACCGAAGTCGAGATGCTCGAAATCAACCGACTCTACCGCATCATCGCCAACGACGACCGGCAACTAATTCGCCTGCAATTGCCCGAGGCCGCTAACGTTACGAAATAAGCCGCCCGCATCAGGCGGAATTCGCGCGCAGACTTTACGAATCCACTTCACGCGCCGCCGCTGTCTCCCTCTCCCTCAGGGAGAGGGATCAAGGGTGAGGGTGAACGGGTCGCCTGCAAATCGGACGGTGATTTTGAAAGGACATCGCGCGCTCCCTCTCCCCAGCCCTCTCCCGCTGGGCGAGGGAGAATCGTTCCCGCGTCCTTGAACCACCACACGACTGAATTCGCGCGCAGACTTTACTCACCTACTGCCCGCGACGCCGCTGTTTCCCGCTCCTCGGGGGAGAGGGATTAAGGGTGAGGGGGAGCGGGTCGCTTGCAAATGAGATGGTATTTTTTCAGGACGTCACGTTCCCCCTCACCCCAGCCCTCTCCCGTCGGGAGCGGGAGTCTGGCCGCTGCGTCCTGCCAATTTCCCGCGCTGCCTGATTTCCTGTTCGTCCGGCGAGCGTTGGCAAAAAAAATCCCCGCCGGTCAGGCGGGGAAGTGAAGGGCAGTTTTTTAAGCCGCCTTGTGATGATGCTTGTGGTGGTGCTTTTTCGCGTGGTGCTTTGAGTGCGGGTGATGTTTGCCCACGCTGCCGTGTTTGCCCGCCGCCTGCGCCGAGGAAACCAACGCCGGCGAGAACGCCAACCCCGCCACCGTCAGAACGAGAAGTAATTTTTTCATGGTTGTAATTTGCTGCGCCGCGACATTGCGGACACTCCATCCGAGACGCCACCTGTCCGCGCAGGTTACAACCTTGGCCGATTCCCTTGTAACTTTTCCCCGCGCGGCGCTGTCCGTTATTCCGAATCCGTATGGACTGGGAACATCGTTTGAAAATTCGCGGCGCGTTCAAGCTCGCGCTGTTTGGCGGTGCGCTCGTCGCCCTCGGTTTATGTCTGCCGCGCGATGCGGCGCACCAAGAAGAATCCCTCTGGACGGTGGCGCGCGATTCCACTTGGCATCAACTCGGCGACTGTCCCGCCGCTTCTGCCAGCCTGCAAATCGCCCTCGTCAGTTGCGGCCTGCTCGTGCTGCTGCTGGCGGGTCGCCAGTTATGGGCCGACTGGCTGCTGCCGAAATATCTGCATCTCCTCATGCTCGTGTGCTCGGTTTTGCCGTTCGTCAGCCTCTTCGCCGCGCTTTACTACCTGTTCAAAGCCATTTTCTGAACGCCGTCAGGTTCCCGCTCCGCCAGCAACTTCCTGAAAAAATCTTTTAGGGTTGGACGGTATTTGTCCTACCCCCGCGCGCAAACTCCAGCGCGTGAACTCTGAAAATTCCGCCGCCCGCCGCCCGCTGAATTACCGCCGCCCGGCACTTGCCGCCGCGCCAGCGGACATCATTTCTGGCGGCCGGAAATCCCATTTTTTCTCGCGGCGGTCATTTCTGGCCGTCGGAAATGCCGCCCGCGCGCGCGGCCACCATTGCCGCCCGTCAAAAATGCCGTTCCCGTCCTGGAGCAGCATTTCCGGCCACCAAAAGTCTCGCCCCCGCCAGCGGGCAGCATTTCTGGCCGCCAAAAATCCCGTTCGCGCGCGCGGCGACCATTTCCGGCCACCCAAAATGACGTTCCCGCGCGCGGACGGCATTTCCGGCCACCAGAAATCATCACTTTTCCCAATTTTCCCGTAGCACCTTGAACCAAAAAACCAAACCAACGGCTCGGCTTCAAAACCAGAGCCTAAAAGAGAAAGATAGAAACCATGAACAGCAATAAACTCCCTGATAGCACCGTCGGCCTGATTAGTCTGGCCACCCAAGCCGTGTCCGGCTGCAACGGCCACGAGGCCGAAATCGGCCTGCACCAAAATACCGAAACCAACGTCCAGATTGACCTCGACGCCACCCGCGCCGCCGTGTTGGTCTACGATGAAGCCACCGCCACCAAAGTCGCCGCCACCGCCGCGCGCAACGCCGCCGACACCGCCGCCCGCGCCTGCCTCGCCGCTGTCCGGGCCGTCCTCGTCCTCCGCTACGGCGCCGAGTGGTCTGACGCGTGGTTGCCCACCGGCTTCCCCGACGGTTCCAACGCCATCCCCGACACCGTGGACGCCCGCGCCGAACTCCTGTTTGAACTCCACGGTTACTTCACCGCCCATCCCGCCCACGAAAATGCCCCCCTCGGCGTCACCGCCGCGCTGGCTCAAACCAATGGCGATGCCCTCTCCGGCGGCATCAACATGCTCGCCGAAAACATCGTCATCGCCGGCCAGAAAAAAGTTCTGCGCGATGCCGCCGTCCTCGCGCTGCGCAAACGCTTGCGCGGCCTCATCAACGAACTCGAACAACTCCTCGACGAGAACGACCCCCGTTGGATTGCCTTTGGATTAACCCCGCCCGGCACACCCGCCACGCCGGAAATTCCCGTGGCGCCCACCCTCACCGCTGGAACCCACGGCATCGTCATCGCCAGTTGGCCCGTGGCGACGCGCGCGGATTATTACCGCGTGTTCAAACAAGTCGTCGGTGTGGATGCCGCCTTCGTGTATGTAGATCACCCGAGCGATACCGGCCTGCTCCTCCACGGCCTGCCCACCGGCGCCACCGTGAAAGTCTGTTTGAGCGCGGCGAACTCCCACGGCGAAAGCCAACGGAGCGAAGTCGCGCAACTCGTCGTGCCGTGAACCAATAATCGGTAGGGCAAAGCTGCCGCTTTGCCTCGCCCACCGTTCCAAGACCACCCGTAAAAAAGCCAGCGTCGCGGCAGCGACGCCCTACCTCAACCCGCCCGGCGCAAGTCGGGCGGGTTTTTTAATTTAACCGCCGAGCCGCCGAGCCGCGGAGCGAACCCAAATTCGGGATTTTTTCAGACGCGGCAACAACGCTCCCTCTCCCGGCGGGAGAGGGCTGGGGTGAGGGGGAACGCGACGCCTAAATCAAAGCCTCATCCAATTAGTTGAGACTACGCCCACCCTCACCCTTAATCCCTCTCCCCCGGGGAGAGGGAAATAGCGGCGACGCGGCTCGTAAGTTCGCAAAGCTCGCGTGCGAACTCCGATGTGGAAATTTTTCCAGACGCCGAGACGCGGAGCGAACCCAAACGCGGAATTAAATCATGTGGACTGCGGCGACACGTCGCCGCTTTCCGACTGGGAGACATGTCTCCCAGTGCCAAAGCGCGGTCATGCCCGCGC
>JBJOPC010000349.1:0-2664 GCA_046050965.1 Verrucomicrobiota bacterium
CTACGGTATTGCGATAGGGTTTCATAAATTTTAAACAGGTTGCAGCCCAGCTTCGATGCGGGCTTGGTTGATATGCGCACGGACGCCTTCCAAAATCGGACGCGGCGTAAATTCAATTTCATCCACCAAGCGACGGCCATCCTGCCAGTCAATTAACGGCGTGGTTGGTTTCGATTCATCAAACTCAAACTTCGCTTCCGGCAGCCAGTGGCGAACCGCCGCCGCGAGTTCATAGCCACTCACACAATCGCCGCCGTTGTTGTAGGCAAAATGCGCGAGCTGCGGTTTCAGCGCGAGACGAATCATCTGCTCGGCGCAGTCGTCTTTGTAAATCCACGTCTCGCGCGAGTCCGCCGAAAACGGCATTTGCGCGACCTGCCCCACAGCGGGATTCGACGCGAACGCCTCGGCCCACAGCACCGAACCACGCTTGCGCCCATGGCCGAACACCACCGGCGGGCGCACACACGCGAGACTGATGCCGTGCTTGGCGACGTATTTCTGCGCCATGAATTCGTTCAGCACCTTCATCATGCCGTAGGTGAAGAAGTGATTCGACGGCGAAGTGAAATCATCCTCGCACACGGCGCGGTTGCCATAGACTTGCTGCGACGCGCCATAGACCGTCTCGCTGCTCGCGAAAACGACCCGCGCTAGTTTGTGCCGCGCCGCCGCCTCAAATAAATTAACCATACCCAGCACATTGACCTTCACGCCAAGCGGCGGATTCGCTTCCACTTCCGCGCTCATCAAGTAAGCGAGATGGATGCAATGCGTGAGGTCACGGTGCTTTTCAAAAACTGCCGCCACCGCGCGTTCATCGGAAACATCCATCGCCATCACGTCCACGCCCGCGAGCGACGCCGCCACCGCCGCGTCCGGCTTGGCCTCGCCGATGATTACGGGGATGCCACGCGCAATCAAGTTGCGCACGACGCACGCGCCGATGAAGCCGGTTCCACCAGTGACGAGAAATTTCATTTGTTCGGGCGTGGAAGTTATTCCAACCGCCGCCAACCAAGCAATGCGAATGCGCCGTAAGTTTGCATCGCGCAAAACTTTTCCCTAATCTCACCGGCAGTGAAAAAATCAAACTCCGTCTCCGTCCCTCGCGCACTCGCCACCGCCGCCCGTGCCGCCCGCGCCGCCGGTGCGCTCATGCGCAAAAATTGGCGTTCGCCCAAACTCGTCAAAGCCGCCACGCAATACGACATCAAGCTCGACCTCGACGTGCGTTGCCAGCGCGTGATCGAAAAAACTCTCCGCGCCGATTTCCCGCACATCAATATGCTCGCCGAAGAAGGCGACTCCGGCGATGTCTCGCTGGAATATCGCTGGGTCGTTGACCCCATTGACGGCACGGTGAACTACGCCTACGGCATTCCCCACGCCGCCGTTTCCATTGCACTGCAAAAACGCGTCGGCAAAACTTACGAGACGTTGCTCGGCGTGATTTACGAACCGTTCACCGACGAAATCTGGACCGCCACGCAAACTTCCCCTGCCCGCTTGAACGGTCGCGTCATCCACACCGCCAAGCGCCCCAAGCTCGCCGAGTGCATCGTCACGACTGGCTTCGCCAAGAGCGAGGCGTCGCTGAATGAAATGCTGCCGTTCTTCGGCCAACTCGCGCGCAACGTCCGCAAAGTCCGCATGCTCGGCTCCGCCGCGCTCGCCCTCACCTACGTCGCCACTGGACGCCTCGACGCTTACATCGAGTCGCGTGTGAATCTTTGGGACATCGCGGCGGGCGCGCTCATCCTCGAACGCGCGGGCGGCGAGTTCTGGTTCGAGCCGTTCCCCGGCGAACCGCACGTCCTCCGCCTCATCGCCAACAACGGACACATCCGCAAAAAACTTCAAGCACTTGGCTTGTTCAAAAACAAACCGGGGCTGGCTGCGAAACCAAAATAAACGGTCGCGCGAAGGTTGCGAAGGCGGACAAGCGGAATGTTTTAACCTTCACTTCCTTCGCTTCCTTCCTTCGCGCGCCACCTGAAAAATATTTCTTTGTGTTCTTTGCGTTCGCGCGCCGCTAAACTTTTTCAAATTTATGGCTGGATTCCTTGACGAAATCGAACCGTTGAAACAAACCGCGCTCGCGGAACTCAAAGCCGCGCCCGACCTCGCAGCGCTGGAACAAACCAAAGGCGCGTGGATCGGGCCGAACGGCAGGTTCACTGCGCTGATGAAACAACTCGGCACGCTCTCCAAGGAAGAAAAGCCCGCCGCCGGCAAACTCATCAACGCCGCCAAAGTCGAACTCGAAGCCGCGCTCACTGCGTGTCGTGAGACGCTGGAGATGAAAGCCGCGCTGCCGAAAGAGCCGATCGATTTCACGCTGCCCGGACGCCGCCGCGCGCTCGGCAAATTGCATCCGCTCACGCAGGTCACCGACGACATCGTCCGCGCCTTTCGCAAGATCGGCTTCGCCGTCGCCGACGGGCCGGAGATCGAGGACGAGTATCATTGCTTCGACGCGCTCAACACGCCTGCCGACCATCCAGCGCGTGATTCGCAGGATACGTTTTACCTGAAAACCAACTCTGACCCAGGACTCAAGGCTCAAGACTCAAGACTGTTGAGAACTCACACCAGTTCCGTCCAAATCCGCGTGATGGAAAAACAGCCGCCGCCCGTGCGCATCATCGTGCCGGGCCGCGT